>JBOGJZ010000220.1:0-12404 GCA_050745645.1 Terriglobia bacterium
GGTTGAGCGGCCGCCTGTTCGGTGGTTTGGCCTCTCACCAGAAGGTTGATGACATCCACCGGAGGCAGAGGCGGGTCTGAAGTGTAGCTAGTCCGGAGATGATCAACCGGGCCTTCGAGATTTACGCGAAGGTCGTACTGGTCAACGGTGGTAGTCACGCGGAGATTGACGATGGGCTCGGTGCGCGCCGGGTTCACAAATGCAATGGAGCCGCGCTGGATCTGATAACGATGGTTTAGGAAATCCACCTCGCCTCCGGCGAGCGTGGCGCGCCCCAGGACCACCGGCTCGGCAGCCGTTCCCCGAATGTTCAGGTTTGTTGCTCCTTGAATGCTGAGCATGTTGCTTTGGACGCTGAGTTCTCGCGCGGAGCTAACAGCGATGTTGAGTCTTAGGTTGCTCATGAAGCCCTGACTCGAAGGCAGCGATGGCCCTCCGCCCATCTGGCTTGCAAATGTAGCGAGGCCAAACGATGGAGTGAGAGAAAGGCGGTCAATCACCACGCGACCGCTTAAAGTGGAAGATTGCGGCGCGCCTGCCAAAGAGAGATTACTGTTCACTACGGCCCGGACACTGTTCTGATAGCGGACGGCTACCCGGCTTGCGGTTATGCCGAAGTTGAATTGAAGCTTGGGACGAAACGCCAATCCGCCCGATGCGGAAATCGTGCCACCGCCAGCCGTGCCCGTGAACTGGCGGATCCGTAGCTGATGATTGTCCAGAGTGAGATCTCCATTCAGTTTCTCGATTCCCACAGGAAACATGGGCGACTGAAACACGGCGTTGATGATCCGAACGTCGCCGGTGACTTCCGGGTGGAAGCGGCTACCTCGCGCGGTGATCTGCAGCTTGAGCTGGCCCGAGCTGCTCCCCTCGGGATTCAGCGCCCCGAGCGCCGCCAGATTCATAGTACCGAGCACGGAGACCTTCATGGGCCCCAAGCCCTGAAGCGGGATCGTTCCGTGCAGCCTTAGGTCCGTGCCTGTCCCCTTGATTTCCGCTGGTTGTAAAACGACCGTTCCATTGCTGTAGGTGATGTGGATTGGCCTCGTGGCCGCAAGCTTGACAGGCTGATAAGACATGGAGAAAATCGGGATCACAGCTTGCGCTTGCATGCGGGCGGGATATTTCAAAGGGCCATTCAATGAGGCATGGATTGCCGCTTCGGCGTGGAGGCCGCCCATTGTTACCGGGAGAAAATTCGCCAGCTCCGGACCGAGTTGGAGCGTTTGAGTGTCAAGCTCGGCGGTCAAGTCATAATCAGGCTTCAGACTGACGCTTCCACTTGCCTTGATTTGTGCATTGCTGATTCCCGAAGTGAGGGTGAAGTTTGCGTGCTGATGTGCGATATTCACGTTGGCCTTCACGGCCGCGACGTGCTGTTGGCGGATCGCCAAGTCCGGAATTTCCGCCGAAGCTTGGAGTTGGGGCGACTTGAAAGTGCCGCGGCCTTGTGCCGTCAATGAAAGAGAACCACTGATTCCAAGACCGCGAGCCTTGACGGCCTCAAGCCGGCCGAGCGCTATGTTACGGGCTGCAAATTGGGTGTCATAGGTCCCGGCGCCAACGTCATAAGTGAAATTCCACGAGGCGTTTCCGGCGGCGGTTCGCACATTTATACTGGAATGCATGGCGGTTCCTGTTCCATGAAACTGGATGGAAACGTCCTGCACCGGCTGATTGTAAAACTCCGCTTTCGTAATTCGCACAGTTCCTTGCCCGGCAGGATTTAACCGCGAGCCATGAACCGCGATGTTCGCGTCGAGCACGCCAGCAGCGTGCAAATTCAAATTGGCAGCTTGCTCTAAATCGCGAAGCGGCACTCTCGCTGCTGAAATCTGCGCGTTGATCGGATTTGAAGGTAAATAGGACCAATTCTTCAAACCTGCCGTGACGCTGAACCGGACGCTGCTATTTCTATCCAGTTCAACGCGGCCTTGTGACAGCGCTACGCTCGATCGGCTGAGCGTGATTTGAGCGCGAGCCAAGCGGGCTTGTATATTGCGAACCCGTAAATTGGACGCGGTGAACCCACCCGCGAAACGTGGGTTCCCCGTGGAACCCTGCACCTGGCCCATCAGAGATGCGGAGCCGTGGAGGCCCCATAGCTGCGGAGGCGATTTGACCGGGCCAGACGCCCTTGCCCTGCGAAAGCTCAGCGCCAGCACATCGATCTCATGCAAATCCGTGGTGCTCGCGTCGATGCTTAATTGCGAATGGCTGCTTAGCGTCCCATTGAGCTGAACGTCCGTGTGAGGCGCTCGCAAGGTGCTCTGGCTAAACGTGAGTAAGCCTCGCGTGCCATCGTACGTCAGATGAACGGCGGCCTCCACGGGAATTGACCCTTCTCCGGTTGCAGCTTGCGGTTCCTCGATTGTGTTTGCCTGGATTGTGATGTCGGAGTGAGCCTGAGCGCTGCGTATGTTTCCACTCCACGCCGCCACGAGCCGCCCGCTGATTTCGCCCTGGATAGGAATATCAGGCTTGGCGGCAAGCGCAGCGTTGATCGCGCGCAAGGAGATGGCGCGCACAGTGGCCAGCACGCGGAAACTGGGGGCTGTGGTGACATGCTGGACTGAAACATCTGCGATCAACCGGCCGCCGAGGATGTCTGCACGCGCATTGCGGACAGTCAGGTTTCCCTTTGCGAAATGATATTCGGCAGTTGCGTCTCGAACTGAAACTTGCGCCTGCCTGCCTCTCAGGCGCAGCCCGAGGCTGCTGATCTGCCCATCGACCTGCACGCAGTCAAGGACTGGCTGGTTGCCTGTCTTCTGATAGCGCATGGAACCCACAGCCAGAATCTCTCCGGCGGGCAAGGTCGAAGTTCTCAGAATATGCCGCAATTCGGTAGTCGAAATCACGGCCTGGTAAGAGCCGGTTACCACAGGATTGCGATAACCCACAAGGCGCGCCTGAGCTGAAATCCGCGATGCGCCGGAGGTTATCACCAGCCGGGTCAGATTGACGCCCTGCGGCGCCGCGATGAAGGCTGCATCGAGGTTGTGCTGCACCGGATTGAAATCGCCGAACTGGATCGTTCCTTGGCGATAAGCCAACGTTCCATCATAGGCAGTTTTGGAAGCGGCGAACCGCACTTGCGCCCGCAGATTGTGAAGCGACGCATTCAGAGGTTTGCGCACATTGTTGTAATAGATTTCGCCGCGGTCGAGGCGCACGTTGCGCACCGCCAACTTAAAAACGTCCACTGGTTTCTTAGAAGGGGCCGATGGATGAGGGATATTGCTGGTTCCCAGCTTGTTCACGAAAACATGAACAACCGGATGCTCCACTTCGGCGTCATTGAGATTGATTTTGCCGCCAAGGATCGAGATGATCCTGAGGCCCAGCGACAACCGGTCCACGGTGAGCAATGGCGGTCTGAAAGCCGGTCCGGCGCCGTACAGGGTCACCCGGTAGAGATCAAGCCGCAAGCCGGAAAGCCGGAATGAAAAATCTCCGACGGCCGCGCGGCTGCCTGTAGACTGTTCGACTTTCGAAATGATCGTCTTCAATACATACCGGTGGAAGGCGCGGCTCCGGAGAATGAAAAACCCTACTGCCACGATCACCACCAGTGCGATGGCGGCGCCCATGGCGATCCGCCTTAATGTTCGCTTCCAACTCATGATCTTTTCTTATCTTAGTGCTCTCCACTCAAAAAGCTTGCCCAATCGTAATAAAGAACTGGGTCGGCTTAATCCCGGGCACCGGCTCCAAGTTGCGCCCGACGTCGAACCGGATGGGGCCGACCGGCGTGTTATACCGAAGCCCAAACCCAACCGTGTTCGTGTATTCTCTTAGAAAATTCCCGATCACAATATGGCCATACACATTGCCGCCATCGTAAAAGATCACGCCGCCCAACCCTTTTTTAATTGGAATCGGAAATCGCCCTTCCGAGTTCCATATAAACAGCTCATTGCCGCCCACCGGGACCCGGATATTCACACACGTCGCCGGATTGTGAGGATCCGAGCAGGCCGGCACGGTCCGCTGCGGACCGGCGCCAAAGGTGGGGAAACCTCGCAAGCTGTCCGCGCCGCCGCTGAAGAAGCGCTCGCTGAGCGGAATAACACTGCCGCTGAAAGGTTTCGCGACGCCCACCCGGAAATCATTGGCCCATATGAGCCACGGGAGGATTGGATGGTAAAAGGCGGCCTGTCCCAGAAAGCGCGCAAAGCCGGCTGTCGATCCCATGAATTTCGGACTGACGCCAAAATCAAGAGTTTGATATACGCCATGGCGGGCGTTGAGGGGATTGTCGCGCGTATCGTGAATGAAAGTGGCTGAGACGGTCGAAAGGTGAATCGAGCGGTCCTGGGGAAGCACGAGCGCGGGGATCAGAAGATTGCTCAATGTGGTTCTCGAGAAGCCATAGCGTAGCTGGAGCGTTTTGGTCCGCCCTGCGCCGAATTCTCGCTGGAGTTGGAAGGATGCATTTGCCAGGCGCGCCGTGAAGAGAGGGTTTTCGCTGGTTCGCTCACCGGAGACGCTGAATAGAGAGCTCCAGTCAAGCCCCCGGAAACGGGGATCGGAATAAGTGAGAATTCCCCGCTGGTCGAGCCGCGACAGCAACAGGGCGGCCGACCCGGTTTCTGCCCGGCCGCGCATGTTCAGGCGGCTGTATTCGATCGATCCGCGAGGGCTTATAAAGTTCTTCTGCGTCACGCGAAAGCTGGACGGCAGACCGATCACCGGCAATCCGGGCAGGGCAACAGTGCCCGATGGAATATTCCCGGTTCGTGGTTCCACCTGCAATCCCACGCCATAGCTCAAACTATTCCGCTTCGCCTCATGGACCTTAACCAGAACCGGCTCTCGCGTCTGATGGATGACCGGGCGCCGCGGTTGGACGCTTGCCCAGTCAAAAACACCCAGGTCGTAAAGCCGGCTTTCAGATTCAAGCAGTTTACGTTCGCTGAGCGGAGCTCCGGCCTGAATGTTTGCACTCCGGCTGATTAACTGCGTTTTCGTGTGCTGCTGTCCCATGATCCAAACGTTTTGGATGAAGGCCTGCGGTCCCTCCTGGATCAGGTAAGTGACATCCACATGGTGTGGCCTGTCCGGCGCTTTCGCGAGCGCCGCCTTAAACGTCGCATTGAGATATCCCAACCGCAGGTAGCTCGCCATGATCTGGTCGCGGTCGTGAGCCAGAAACCGTTGCGAGTATGGTTGGCCCGCCTTCAACCTCAATCCATGTGGAACGAGCTTTGAGGCCGGCTGAGTCTTGTTTCCTTCAATGCGGAGAGCGTCTACGATAGTCTGCGGCCCTTCGGTGATGTCAAAGGTAAGGTAGATTTTCGCTTCACGGTCTACAACGTGCGCATGCACCGCCACGTTTTCGAATCCGTCCTGCTGATAAAAGGCGGTGAGATTTCTGATGCTTTGGTTGAGCAGATCGTTGCTGAACCGGCCGTGGGAGAAAAAGCGCGCTTCGCGCACGGTGACGAGCGGCTCAAGATCGTCCTCTGAAAAATGCCGGTTGCCACGCAGGGTAACTTCCATCACGCGATGGCGGCGTCCTTTTGTGACGTGATATACGAGCGAGATTTGCGACGGCGTAGTCTGGGTTTGCGGGTTAACTTTTACGTCGAAATAGCCTTTCGACTGAAAGTACGATACCAGGTTTTCCTTCCCCTCCTGAACGAGATCCGCACCGAAAGAATTTTCCTGATAAAAGGGAAGCAGCTTCCGCAAGGTTCTTCTCCACACGTGGGCGCCCGCCAGCCGCACAGAAATCTTCGGCCCTGGAGTCACGTGGAACGTCAAAGCAGCGCGGTTCGTCTCCGGATCGTAGCGCGGGCGATCCAGATGAATTTTGGCTGCAAGGCGCTCCCGCTTGGCGAGTTCGTTGCGAAGATATCCGAACGCGGCGCCGATCCTCGAATGGCTGTACGGCTTGCCGGTTTTCAGCGAAGCCCCTTTTAGGACCGCCCACAGGCTCCGCAGCGACCGCTCTAGCTGTGCCGCCTCGTTCGGAGGAGGCCCTGTAACCAGGATGCGCCCGAACTTCGCCCGGCGATGGAGGGTGACGTGAAAAATAAGGTTGACTAGTTGATGCGGCTTATCGATCTGGGTCTCTAACCGCACGCAAGCGGTAAAGTATCCTCTCCGGGCGAAGGCGCGCTCCAAGGCGGGTATCGCCTGCTCAGCCAGCCGGGACGAGTAGGGTTGTCCGTTCGGGTAATCCACAACCTGAAGCAAATTTGGGTAGCTGAATTTCTTCATGGCGCCGGGGAATCTGATGATGCCGATGTAGAACGCCGGCTGAAGAACAAAGGTTAGCCGCAGGCCCGCAGGCTCAGGATCGACCTCGAGGTCTATTCCGGTAAACTCGCCGGTTTTTTTGAGCGCTGCAATGCTTGCTTGAACTTTCTGGTCTGAGTAAGGTTCGCCCGTATGCTGAAGGATCAGCGGGCGCAGCGCGTCCACATCCATTGACGGACGGGCGATAAGGTAAATCGAGGTCACTTGCTGGCCTTCGTACGATACGCCTGGAGGCAACCCTTGTGCGTTCATCGGGCGCGCGCCTGCCTCGAGGAAAAGTATCAGCAGAAGACCGGTGTTGCGCCAGACGCGGCCTCTGGCTTTGGCCCCTGATCCTCCCGAATCTATAAGCATCACGTTTGCTTCCCGGCCAGCGCACTACATTGCAAAATCGTGAATCTTTGCTTTTTTAGCAAGTTTTCCGAAAGCTGTCATGCTGAGCCGCTCCCCGCTTCATCAGTTCGCAGTTGATCTCGGCGCCTATCAAGATAACTAGGCTGACGAGGTATATCCAGACCATGAGCACCATGAACGCGCCCAACGCGCCATACTCCGCGCTGTATGAACCGATACGCTGCACATAGAAGTTGAAGCCCAGTGTTCCCGGCACCCATGCAGCGATGGCAAGTGCCGTACCGGGCGTAATCCAATGCCACGGCTGCTTCGAGTCAGGCAAGAAGTAATCTACGACCGCCATCGCGATAACCAGAAGGAACATTGAGACCGCCCAGCGGCCAACGCGCCAGATGACGGGCATCGCCGTCCCAGGTGCAATGGCGCTATTTATCCAGACGGCAAACAAATGACCAACAGTCAATATCCCGAAAGATCCAATGAAAAGAAATCCCAGAACGAACTGCATGAAAATCGCGATGCCCAGCCGTTTCCAAAGCTGACGGGTTTCTTTGACCTCATAACACGTGTTCAACGAGGCCATCAGGCTCAGCAGGCCGCCGGATGCCGACCACGCTGCAGCAAAAAAACCGATGGAAGTGAACCCCACGCCTCCGCGCGTCAGGCTGGCAACCGTCTGAAAAACGAGAGCTTGCGATGACTGGGGCAAGTACAGCGTCATCCACCTCAGCACTTGGTCCCAAAGCCCGGTTGATGGCAGGATGCCCACTAGGCCGGCAAGGAAAATTAGAAAAGGAAATAACGACAGCGCAAAAAAAAATGACATCTGAGCGGCCAATCCCAGAACGTTATCTTCTCTCAGCTCGTGGAAAACACCGCGCCAAAAACCAGCAGGCGGCCTTCGACAGCGCGCTGCTGCTATTCCCTGTAACAGGCTCCATCCACCGCGCGCCCTGGGATAAGCAACTATAGTTTCACCGGTCTTGTATCTCATGCGAGATTCTACGTAGACGAGACGTTATGACTGCCGGGTGGCCGCTCAGCAGCTAAAATCGCAAAAGTATTCACACAGATTCTTAAGCCGCTGTTGCGACCATCAGATAAGCATCCCCCATCATGTTCGACATCTCGTCCTTTGTAAAAGGACTCAGGCGCCTACCCTAATTTCCCCGAGAAATTGCGGGGAATGCCTGAGTGCTTCCCAGGCATGTCTGCCCGATACTCACTGGAGGAAATTCAGACAGGAAGGATTGGGGAAAATGAAATACGAAACCTTGCGAGAATTATACATCGATGAGCTCCGGGACATTTATGATGCGGAGAACGAGATCATTAAAGCCCTGCCCAAGATGGCTAACGCCGCCGAATCGCCTCAACTGCGAACGGCATTTGAAAATCACCGGCTGCAAACAGAGCAGCATGTTAAGCGGCTGGAGCAGGTCTTTGAAGGCCTGGGCGAGAAGCCCAAGGCGAAGAAGTGCGATGGCGTAAGAGGGATTCTTCAGGAGGGCGAGGATCTGATCGGCGAGAAAGGCAACCGGGCGGTCCGCGATGCGGGTCTTATTGCGGCGGCGCAGCGCGTTGAGCACTACGAAATGGCTGTCTATGGGTCTCTCAAGACGTGGGCTGGCCAAATGGCTGATGAACGCGCCGTCAGGTTATTAAACGAAACCCTCAACGAGGAGAAAGAGGCGGACCGCAAGTTGACAGAGGTAGCCGAGACCAGCACGAACCGGCAAGCAGCATCACGAGGATCGGCCAGCGCTTAGCGCAAGCAGACACGGCTGCGATCCCTCCGCAGACGCCAAAGAAGAACAAGAGATAGCCAAAACCGGCAGTGTGCCTCGCTGCACCGCGAAAAATTCATCCAGCACCGCCATAGAATTCATCAGGAGGTTGCAAGGTGAAACTCCGCGCCAGCGAGAGTCTCATTTATAAAACACGGCCGCATTGGATTGTCTTCGCCTGGGCCGCTTGGCTCGATTCATCATTCACGCGGCGCAGCAGCTTAGCTTGGTCACGTCCTTCTTGAACGCAATCGCCGCGATCTTGAACGCCTCCGCCATCGTGGGATAAACAAAGATGGTACGAATCATGTCCCCCACCGTCATCTTGTTCTGAATGGCAAAGACTCCCAGGTGAATCAGATCCGGCGCTTCGGGGCCGAGAATATGAACACCCAGAATCGTGTAATCTTTGGCGTCCACCACCATCTTGATCAGTCCGCGTGTATCCCGGATGACTCCCGCTTTCGGCACATGATCGAAGGGCACCACGGTGCTCAGCACCTTCCTCCCCGCAATCTGCGCCGGCAGCTCTTTCATGCCGACGCTGGCCACCCCCGGGTCCGTAAAGATGGCATGAGGGACCGCGTCAAACTGCATCTTGTTGTGCGCTTTGATCAAGGCGTTCTCCGCTGCGATTCCACCCTCATAGGCGGCTACTGTCACCAGCATCATGCGTCCTGTCACATCGCCTGCCGCCCAAATGTGGCGTACTGTAGTTCGCAGTTCTTCATTCACCACCACGGCCCCCTTGGGATCACACTTCACGCCAATTTTCTCGAGGCCCATCTCCTGCGTGTTCGGCCGAAGCCCTGTGGCAACCAGGACTTGCTCGGCCCGGAAAACCTTGTGCCGTCCGTCGATAACTGCCGCGACTAGTTTCCCCTCTGCGGTTTTCTCCACCTGTTTCACGCTCGCGGAGGTATATATCTCAATCCCTTCCGCGGTGAGATATTTCTTCAGTGCCTCTGAGATTTCCGGCTCTTCCGTCGAAGCGATCATAGCCAGCGCCTCAAGGATGACCACATGAGTCCCGAAGCGCGCATACATTTGACCGATTTCGAGACCGATGGGTCCGCCCCCGATCACCACCATGCTGGCCGGCAGGTGATCCAGATCGAGTGACTCCTTGTAAGTCAGATACCCGTTCTCCCTCAGGCCGGGCACAGGCGGCAAAATGGGCGAAGCGCCCGTTGCCACCAGGAAGTGCTCAGCGCTTACCCGCTCGCCGTCCGTCTGCACTTCATGCTCACCCACAAAGCGCGCCCGCTGCGGGAAGTAACGAATGGCCGGATAGGCTTCGAGCACATCCAGGTACTTTTGCTTGCGCATCTCGGTAACCAGCGCATCTTTTTGGCCGATGATTTCAGGGAAATTCACAGGATCCGTGCCGTGCGGCAAGCCGGGAAAGGAGTTCCGGCCGTAGAGGTGATAGCGCTCGGCAGCATAAAGCAGGTTCTTGGTAGGCAGGCAGCCCCGGTTCAGGCAAGTGCCGCCAATCACTCCCTCCTCTGCCACGCCAACGTTCGCTCCCAACTCAGCAGCTCGGATGGCGGCTGCAAACGCTGCCGAGCCGCCTCCGATCACCATCAAATCCAGGTCGCATTTAGCAGCTCCTCGGTGTCCAAGCATTCTATCTCTCCTCTAACCATTGTTCTGGAACGCCAACCGCTATCGCGCGGGCAGCGTGGCTTTATATCCTGTCGCGTTAATCGTCGCGACCAACTGCTCCGGTTTCACCTTGGCCGGGTCGTAGTTAACGCTCACCGTACCTTTCGGGACGTTCACATCCACATAGCCGACGCCCGCAAGCTCGTGAAGGCGCTCTTTGATCGGTACAGCGCAGATCGCGCAGTCCATGCCGGAAACTGGCAGCGTGATGAACTCCATATTTGTGGCGGTGGTCGCCGCCGCCGACACACTCGGACGTTGCGCTAGAAGAAGAGGATAGAAACTGAAGCCGAACACGGTGACGATGAGCGCGGTGGAGAAAACCAGAATGGCTCGCGTCACGCCTTCGTTCCTCACGCGCACCGCCACCGCTCGCAGTTGCCGCCTCTCCCGCATAAACTGCCACCACGCTGCCGCCACTCCCACTGCGCCTGCGGCGATGAACTCCCAGTGATATCGTGAAAAGAAGCCTCCAGCAAAACTAAACACACCCAGAAGAGTCAGAAGCGCAGGCCCCACGCAGCACGCGGACCCTAGAACGGCTGAAATCAAACCCAGATTCTTCGATTGCATATTCATCGTCCGTCCTTTCTTTCCAGGGCGGCGTCCGTACTGCGTTTGGACAAGCCAGAGGCGGGGGTGCGCTGAATCGACGCTGCATTTGAGCGCCCCAGCTCTGCAAGCACGGGGCAAGCCCGTTCAGTTTTATTGCCAGCCCGCTTTAAGTCCTGATCGCACTTCCGGAGCGCGACCTGGAGTTCATATTTCATCCTCTCCAGCTCTGCAATCTTGTTTCGAACTGCGATGAGTTTTTGTTTGAGCAACTCCCGGACGTGAGCGCATCCTTGCGATGTGGTCCGCCGCAGAATCAACAATTCGCGGATCTCGGAAAGAGAAAACCCAAGGTTCTGTGCCCTGCGAATAAACTTCAGATCGCTCACGCTGTCTTCCGCAAAGAGGCGGTACCCACCTTCAGTCCGGGCGGGCTCTCTCAGCAGACCTTCCCGTTCATAGAAACGAATGGCATGGATGCCAAGCCCCGTTTCTTTGGCCACCTCGCCGATCTGTAATCCTTGCTTCATCTCTGTCCTCTACCAATAGGATGCACCCTAGACTTGGGTCTAGAGTCAAGGATTTTTTAAGTCATAACGATTCGCCTTGGCTGGAGGCAGTCCTGACTCGCATTCAACTGGAAAACTAAGGGCATCCGGTAGATAGTATTAGCACCTGGGGCCCACTTGGATTTCAGGAAAAGCTTGCGACGGTCCGCCGTCTGCACTCGCAAATGGGCTTGGCGTTGATAGGGTAATCCTCAACAGACCTGGTGGATTATAAGAAAGAGATAGAGGAGTTGGTGAGCTAGGCAACTCGGACTGGCAGGACAAAACAGCAACCCCTCGCATGAGATGAGTCATGACAAGTGAAAACTTCTCTAAACCGGGATTTCTGGAGAGGCTGAGAGCACGTGACCGTTCGGCTGTGGAAGAACTCGTGAATACCTATCTTCCGCAGATCCTTCGCGCCGCGCGGGGAATGGGGTTTCCGCCCGAAGAAAGCGAGGACTTGGCGCAGTCGGTGTTCCTGGCTTTGATCGAAAGTCTGGAGAACTTCCAGGGTTGGTCTCACATTCGCACTTTCATCTTTGGAATTTTTTACAATAAGGTTTCTGAACACCTGCGATTTAAGCAGCGGACGCGGCAGGAAGAGGATATCGACACTCTGATGGAGAGCCGATTTAATGCTCGCGGGGCTTGGCGTCAACCGCCCGCAGATCTTGAACGAGAGCTTCTTTCTCAGGAGATTGGTGCGATCATTCGAGACTGCCTGGAGCAAATCCCGCAGGCACAACGCCTTGCATTCATTCTGCGGGAAGTCGAAGAAATGACGAGTTCCGAAATTTGTAAGGTTATGAACATCAGCCCCACTAACCTTGGGGTGTTGATGTTTCGTGCTCGCAACCGCCTGCGCGAGTGTGTGGAGCGGAAGGGTCTCAGGAGAGGTTAAAACGTGTATTCCTGTTCTGAAGTTGCCAAGTGGATCGCAAGTGATGAATACCAGAGTGCCAGCTTTTTCCGTAAGCTAGGCATTCGCCTTCATCTCTTGATGTGCGGGCATTGCTCAAGGTACCACCGGCAACTCAAAGTGCTTGCCGCGACGGTTCGCAAGCTCAGCCGCGAAATTTCTCCTGCTGAACTCGAAGCAGGGAAGAAACGCCTGATTGACCAACTTGTCCGAAAGCCCTGATCGGCCCAACGCCCCGAGATAGGCAGGAAGGGCCACAATACTTCCCGCAAACTCCGGCGTTGGGCGGTTTGTCCTGAGGCG
>JBOGJZ010000221.1:0-50200 GCA_050745645.1 Terriglobia bacterium
AATTAATCGAGGCGATTCTGGCGCTGGTGGCGGGCGACGCCAAGCTGTTCGTTGCCGCCTTTAAGCTGCAAGCGGCGTTTCAGAACGGGTTGCACGCGCTGCTCGAAGCTCGCTTCGGGCCGCACGCAGATTCCGACGTGTTCAAGCCAAGCACTCGCCATCAAGAAGAAGATTTTCTGGATAATCTGCTTGACGCCTTGGCCGGTGACGGCGATGAGGATGACCACCCAGGGTAGCCACGGTCAGAGCTTTTCCTGACCGTGGGCTTTTGGTTTGATTGTGATAACAAAAACCCACGGTCAATCACAATACGATTGACCGTGGCTACCCACTACCCCCTCTCCTGTCATTCTGAGCCGATTCGCTCCTATACGAATCGCTCTGAGTGAAGCGAAGAGGCTCACGATAAACTCCGCGAAGAATCTCCGGCTCCGCCTAGCAGCTCATCCTGTATTAAGGACGACGGGCTTAGATCCTTCCCGACTTCGCCGGGACAGGTCGCTTCGCTCAGGATGACAGGGCGAGCCGGCTACCACCACAATCGGGAATCGGGGACCGCGCTGTGTTTACACCAGGTCTGCGGGTCAGCCAGGGTGACGTAGATTGCCTGCCGGTCCGGCAGAGCGTAATATGGTGTTTTCGTGGCTTGACCGTTGGGAGAGACTCACATGCTGCCCCATGCACTAAAGATTGAAGACAGCAATCTCGAGCCGATCGCCGAAAAAACGCTTCATGGTGAGCGGCTCAGTTTTTCGGATGGCCTTACCCTGTTCCGGTCGCACGATCTGCTGGCCATCGGATTTCTGGCGGATCATGTCAGACAAAAGTTGCATGGGCGCCGGACATACTTCAATGTGAACCGCCACATCAATCCTACCAACGTGTGCGTGGCAAGCTGCCGTTTGTGCGCCTTTGGCCGCAAGCCGGACGCTCCCGGAGCTTACACGATGGCGCTGGAGGAGGCTTTCCGGATTGCGGGCCAGGGCTGGACAGAAGCGATCACCGAATTTCACATTGTTGGCGGGCTGCATCCTGATTTGCCGTTTGAGTATTACGTCGATTTGATTCGCGGATTGAAAGAGCGCTTTCCCACGGTGCACCTCAAGGCGTTCACGGCGGTCGAAATCGCCTACTACGCCCACATGACCAGATTGAGCGTGAAAGAGATTCTTGAGCGGTTCAAGGAGGCTGGCCTCGGGTCACTCCCCGGAGGCGGCGCGGAAATCTTCGCTCCGGCGACACGACGCCGGATTTGCGATCACAAGATCGGCGCCGCGATGTGGATCAGGGTACACCGCACCGCTCATCAGATGGGGTTGCATTCGAACGCCACCATGCTTTATGGCCACATCGAATCAGACGAGGACCGCGTGGACCACATCCTCCGCTTGCGTGAGCTTCAGGATGAAACGCACGGTTTCCAGGCGTTTATTCCGCTCAAATTCCATCCGGCTAATACCGAGCTGGGCAAGGACACCGGGTACCGCGATACAACGGGGTTCACAGACTTGAAAAGCGTGGCCGTGGCGCGCCTGCTGCTGGACAATTTCCCCCACATCAAAGCCTATTGGATCATGATGACCCCGCGCGTCGCGCAGGTGGCGCTGCGCTTCGGAGCCGACGACCTGGACGGCACGGTCGTCGAAGAGAAGATTTACCACGACGCCGGCGCTACGACCCCGCAAGTGATGACCCGTTCCGATCTGATGAGGCTGATCCGCGAGGCGGGCGGAGATCCCTGCGAGCGCGACACCCTCTACCGCCCGGTCACGCGCACCGAAACAACGCTTAGCGTTCAGGCATGAGACTGAATGCGAAGCCGTAAAAAAACAAATCTTCACGCAAAGCCGCCAGATCGCAAAGAACCGCAAAGGAAATACCCTTATAATTTGACCTTGGCGGTTTTTGGATTCCCGCTTATGCGGGAATGACAAAACCTCAAAGCGCCTCTGCGCTCTTAGCGGCTTTGCGCCTTTGCGTGAGGCCTTCTAGTTTTTTTTGACCCTTCTTTCACGGCACTAACTCAGTTTCGCCGTGAGGCGCCTCAGCGAGGCTGCGCCAAGAGGATTCCGAGTTGTCTTCAAGTGAAGGTCGCAAGAAGCTGATACTGTTTGACACCATGTCTTTGGTGTTCAGGGCGTTTTACGCTCCGATGCAGATGACGCTGGCGTCTCCCAGCGGCTTTCCCACCCAGGCGGTTTTCATCTTCGTACGAACGCTGCGCAAGCTACTGCGCGATGCTCAGCCAGACTACGCCGCCGCCGCCTTCGACCTCGCAGCGCCCACCTTCCGCGATGATTTATTGCAGGCTTACAAGGCCAACCGTCCCCCATTTCCCGACGACCTTGCAGTTCAACTGCCCTATGTCCGCCGGTTCTGTCATGCCATGGGCATCGCTATCATTGAGAAAGAGGGCTTTGAAGCGGATGACATCATCGGAACGCTCGCGAGCCGCGGCGCGCAGGCGGGCTTTGAAACACTCATTGTTTCAGGTGACGAAGACCTGTTTCAGCTCGTGAATGACTCCGTTAAGGTTCTAAAGCCATCACGCCAGGCGCGGGACGGTGAAACGCTTTGTGACGAGCAAAAGGTGAAAGAGATTATTGGCGTCGAGCCCAGCCTGGTGGTGGACTGGATTGCTTTGACCGGCGACCCGAGCGATAACATCCCCGGGGCGCGCCCGCTGCCCGGCCAGGAGCCTGCTGCGGAAGCGGGAGCCAAACGGCGCAGTTATATCGGCCCGAAAGGCGCGACCGAATTGATCCAGAAATTCAAAACGCTTGAGGCCGCCCTGGACGGCTGGGAGCAGGCCTCGCGGCAAAGCTACCGCGAGGCCCTGCGTGATTTCCGGAACGAAGCCTTGCTCAGCAAGCAATTGGCTCAAATTCACACCGATATTCCGCTCGGCATCGAGCTCGATGAATTGAAGACCGGCTCCACCAACCTCGAAGAAATCTCTTTACTTTGCCAGGAGCTTGGATTCCATTCGCTGTTGAAAGAATTTACCGGCGGCGGAAATCAGCAAGTCGAAATAGCCGCGGTGGCCGCGGATGAGCTCACATCTCCGCATGAGATAGAAGCCTGGCTGCGCTCGCTCGAGCCGTCTGAGCCTTTGGCTGTGTCCGCCGCGTTTGAAGGCGAAGCAGGATTCACCGCGCGATTGACGGCGGTTGGACTCGCAAGCCCCTCACGCCGGGCGGTGGCGCCGCTTGCAATGAGCGCATCGCGGGGCGATCTGCTGGCGGCGCTCGCACCGGTGCTTTCCAACCCGGCGCGAAGGAAAATCACCCACAACTCCAAGCTGCTCCGGCTGCTCCTCGCCAAAGAAGGGCTGGCGGTTGCCGGGATCACCGATGATACTTTGCTTTATTCCTACCTGCTTGACCCTTTAGGCTCGTCTCATTCAGCGACTCAGGTGCTGCTTCGCCGCACGGGCAGGCAGGTTGCGGAAACAGAGACGGCGGCCGCATCGATGGATCTGGCGGGGATACTTGCACCCGAACTGGAACAGAAAGGACTCACAAAACTTTACCGTGAGATTGAGCTTCCGCTCGCAACCGTCCTAGCGGACGTCGAGGCTGCGGGAGTGAAGATCGACACCAGCATTTTGCGGGGGATGTCTTCCGAGTTCGAGTCCAGGCTCGCCGGCTTGACCCAGGAAATTTATGCCCTCGCCGGACAGACGTTTGACATTGATTCGCCCAAACAACTCGGTGAAATCCTCTTCGACAAGCTAAAGCTGCCCGGCGGCAAGAAACTGCCGAAGAGCGGTCAATACTCCACCGACGCGTTCGTTCTGGAAGGTCTGGCGGAGCGGCATGACCTGCCACGGCGCATACTCGACTACCGGATGCGCGCCAAGCTGAAATCAACCTACGTGGATTCCTTGCCGCGCTATCTCGATCCGCACACTGGCCGTTTGCACTCCTCGTTTGATCAGACCGGCTCACGAACCGGCAGGCTTTCCTCCTCAAACCCTAATTTGCAGAACATCCCTGTGGGCGATGAGTTCGGAAAGCTAATCCGTTCTGCGTTCGTGGCCGAACCTGGATGGAAGCTGATCGCGGCCGACTATTCGCAGATCGAGCTGCGAGTGCTTGCGCACATGTCTGCCGATCCATTTTTGATCGAGGCGTTTACGCAGGATGAAGACATCCATTCGCGCACCGCTCAGGAGCTTTTTGGCGTCCAGCCGGCCTTGCAAACCCATGAACACCGGCGAATGGCGAAGGCCATCAATTACGGCGTGATTTACGGGCTAAGCGCTTTCGGCCTTGCCCAACGGACCGGAACGAGCAAAACAGACGCCCAGCGTTACATCGACGAGTACTTCCGGCGCTATGAAAAGGTGAATGAGTTCGTGCGCGGGTGCGTTGAGCAAGCACGAGCGAGCGGCGAAGTCCGCACCCTCTTTGGCCGGCTTCGCCCGATTCCCGACATCCAAGCCCAAAACGCCGCCACCCGCAATCGTGCCGAACGCGAAGCGATGAATACGCCGCTGCAAGGGACCGCGGCTGATCTGTTGAAGCTGGCAATGGTCAAGTTGCACGCGCGCTTAAAACGCGAAGGGATGCGGACGCGGACCATCCTGACCGTCCATGATGAGCTGGTACTTGAGGCTCCGGATGCCGAGATTGAGTCCGCGCGCGCCGTGATCCGGCAGGAAATGGAGCAAGTTTACCCTTTACGAGTCCCGCTGAAGGTGGAGACCGGAGTGGGAGCTAACTGGCGCGACGCCAAGTGAGGCCGCACCCTCTCTGACGGGAACACTGTCGCGTGTGCTGCGCCAGTGGGACGCGAGCGCTATAGATGTGCGAACGCAGTCTGGCAATTATTGCCAAAGGTGAATGAGTTCACGGTTATTCCAGGCGCGGACGGCCGCAGAGTCACGGTATGGCTGCCAAAGGACGGGTTTTGGATCAAGTAGTACATTCGAGGCTCACGCACCTCGACATATGAATGGCCCTGCGCATCGAATCGCACGTCAACTCCTTTGTTGGCTTGCGTCAGGTCCTTGCCATCCTGGGTGATATAGAGCCGCTCAGGATGGCCGTAGGCAACATTCATGACGGAGTACAATTCACGCGCATGATATTGCATCACGAGCTTCCCAGGCGTCGAACCTTGCCTCTTCGCCCTGCCCCGGTAGGTCATGCCGTCTTTGCTGGTCTTCCATTCACCAGAAAGCGCTACGCGGCCGTCGGCTACCGAGCCGGGAAGTTGGTAATCGATCGTCTTGCCATCGTGATAGCCCTGCGGATTCGCCAGCACGCCTCGCCCGTACCAGTTACCCACGTACATCTCGGATGTCGGTATGCCGCATGACGGGGCGAACGCATTCTGTTCCGGGGGAATGGTGTAGCTGGCAGGAAACTTCAGGCCCGGATGCGCGGCTTGAAGCAACTTTTGGATGGCGTGCTCGAAGGCGCTGTCACCTCCCTCACCCACGCGGTGGTAGCGGATGACGCCGTTCGCGTCGATGAGGAACCGGTTGGGCCAGGAGTCGCTGTGGTACAGATTCCAAATCTCGAACCTGTCATCCACTACGACCGGGTAGGGTAGCGCGAACCGTTTCACCGCCCTTTGGACGTTCACCACAGAGTAGGCGATGTTGAACTCGGGATCGTGAACGCCGATGATCTCGAAGCCGTAACGGTGGTAACGATTCCACCATTTCTTATTCGTTGGGAACGTTCTGATGCAGTTGATGCAGGTATACTCCCAGAAATCTATTAGAACGACCTTGCCGCGCAGGCTGCTCATGGTCAGAGGCGGCGAGTTGATCCACGTGACGCCTGTGGAGTTCATTTCAGGCGCTGAAGCGATTTCCGGGCCGGGTATTGGACTCTCCATGCCAGACCGCATGGATCCGCCCACTGGCGCCATCGAGCCAGCCTGACGAGAAGTACGGTTCAGGCTCGGCGAGGGCTGGGCTGGAAGCAGCGTCTGTTCCGGGGGAGGAAACTCCGGCGCCCTGGTGTTGACCACCTCAAGCTGGCCCTTGAACAACTGCGGGGACGCCGCCCAACACGGGCCAAGTGTAACGGCCAGCGCCAGCCCGGCTAGAAGCAGCAGTGCATTCTTCAAAAACCATTCTCCTTGCATGTCAGTTTATAACGAACTGTCATATTCGTCATGGAATGCGCCGGCCAATTAGCATTTGAGTTTGAATGTAGCCGTCTTATGCCACCCCATGGCGCGGCTTGCGACTACCTGCTTCCCATTCTCAGAACATTTTATGGTAATGCGTCAAGCCGTCCTGGAACTATTTTTGGTATACTTAGAGGTCTGAAAGTCAGAGATTGCCTCCTGAGTCTTATTCGGAGCAGTCGCTTCGCTGGGCACAGCACGACAGGCTGAGCTTTTTCAACAACCTGGGTCTCTGACGAACAAATTCTAAAGAATGCAAGTAGAAAGGTGAGTTCTATGGCTCGTACATGCGATATTTGTGGAAAGGGGCCGGTGTATGGCAACCGGATTAGCCATGCTCACAATGTAACCCCACGCCGCTGGGAGCCGAATCTCCGGCGCGTCCAGGCAATCGTCAACGGATCCAGCAAAACCCTCCTGGCATGCACGTCCTGCATCCGCAGCGGGCGCGTCAATAAGTGATGCCTGTGAGGCAAAGAAGTTCGGCGTCTGAGCGTGGCCGCAGGACCAGCAGAAGCCGCCGGTGGCATCTCTGCTCCTATGGGTTCATCACTCGACTAACCTGATAAACCCCTTCAATTTTGCGCAACGAAGAGACGACTTGGTTGAGGTGTTGCATGTCGATGATATCCAGCGTTACGTCGATGGACGCTCGCTCGTCGCCCGTTCGCGCTTCAATGTTCTGAATATTGGAGTGAACGTCGCTGATCGCTGACGTGACTTCCGCAAGCAACCCCTGGCGGTCCGCCGTAGCCAGCGTTAGTTTCACTGGATAGCGGCGCTCCTTCGCTCCCGCCCATTCCACATCAATACGGCGTTCGGCGTCATAAAGCAGATTCTGAACGTTGGGGCAGGAGCGGGAATGAACGGCAATCCCCTTTCCTCGCGTGATATAACCAACGATGTCCTCGCCTGGTATTGGATTGCAGCATCTGGCAAGGTACACCATGAGATCATCGTGGCCATGAACTTTGATGGCTGATTGTGCGTCCGCTGTCAGGGCCCGCGTGGCCGGGACTTCGGTGCGCGCCGCTCCCCGAGAATCGGTTCTCACTGAAGGGAATAGCTTGGCCAGCGCTTGCCGGGGAGAGATCGTCCCATACCCGATCCCGGCGTAAACATCATCCATTTGATGGCAGCCGTATTCCACAGCCAGTTTCTGGACTGAATCCTCCGGCGCGTCCTTCAAACTGACGCTATGCTTGCGCGCTTCCTTTTCAAGCAGCCTCTTCCCGATCTCAATGGCTTGCCGCCTCTCCGCAACGTTAATCCAATGCTTGATTTTGTTGCGTGCCCGCGAGGTTTTTACAATCGCCAGCCAATCCCGGCTCGGGTTGTGATTCAACTGGGTGATAATCTCGACGATGTCGCCATTATGCAATTTTGACTTGAGAGGAACAATGCGCCCGTTAACTTTAGCGCCCACGCAGCGGCGCCCCACCTCGGTGTGAATCGCATAAGCAAAATCAATGGGCGTCGCGTCGCGCGGCAGGACGATGACCTTGCCCTTGGGCGTAAAGGTATAAGCCTCTTCAGGATAAAGGTCGATCTTGAGAGTCGAGAGAAATTCCTCAGGGTCGCGCATTTCCTGCTGCCATTCCACCAGGTGCCGCAGCCAAGCAAATCGCTCCTCATCCTGTGGACTCAGTGCGCGCCCGTCCTTGTATTTCCAGTGTGCAGCAATTCCCTCCTCTGCCAGGCGATGCATCTCCTCGGTCCGGATCTGAACCTCAAAAGGCTGCCCATTGGGACCTATCACCGACGTGTGGAGGGACTGGTAGAGATTCGGGCGGGGAATCCCAATGAAGTCTTTAATCCGGCCGGGAACTGGCCGCCATGTATTGTGGACGATCCCGAGCGCGGCGTAACAGTTCTTCACAGAGTCGGTGATGATGCGAACGGCCAGCAGGTCGTAAACCTGCTCAATGGTGATTTGCTGGCGTCTGAGCTTCTGCCAGATGCTATAGAGGCGCTTAATCCGCCCTTCCACGCGAGCAGGAATCGAATGCTCCTCCATCTTAGCCTTGACGCGGACGCAGACTTCGGCCAGAAACTCTTCGCTCACCTTGCGGCGGCTTTCCACGGCCTGCTTTACTTCCTCAAAAGCTTCGGGTTCGAGGAATTGGAATGCAAAATCCTCAAGCACGCCCCGCACCTTGCCCATGCCGAGGCGATGCGCAATCGGCGCGTAAATCTCCAGGGTTTCACGGGCGATCCGTATTCGCTTGTCCGGTGGAAGATATTCGAGTGTGCGCATATTATGAGCCCGGTCTGCCAGCTTCACGAGCACAACCCGGATGTCGTCTACCATCGCCAGGACCATTTTGCGCAGATTTTCCGCCTGCTGATCTCCAGGGCTGAAGAACTCAATGCGGCTAATTTTCGTGACGCCTTCTACAATCCTGGCCACCTCCGGGCCGAATTCCGCGCGAATCTGCTCGATCGTGGCCGGAGTATCCTCCACTACGTCGTGAAGCATGCCCGCAGCCAGGCAAGCTCCGTCTACTTTCATGTCGGCAAGAGTATTTGCTACTTCGAGAGGGTGCGAAAGATAGGGCTCGCCGGAGAGACGCTTTTGTGCGCGATGCTCACGGGCGCTGAACTCGTATGCTTTGCGCAGCAAGCCCAGATCGTCTGAAGGGCGATAGACCGAGACTTTGCGAAGAAGTTCTTCGAACTGCACCATGTTTACGCGAAGCTATCCCCCGGAAGCCAAGCCGCCGTGCGGCGCAGCCTGATCTGAATGCGGCCGGGAATTAGATGTACTCTATCATGGGGTTGGGTTGTGTGCCTTTGTCCCATGGCTTCATTCTAAGGCGAGGCGATGTCCATTCAAAGTCCCGCTGTATCTCAGGCCTGGGCACAGAAACACAAAGCCCCGGCGCCGAGCCGGGGCTTTGTGTTTCTACCGTAACAAAAGTCTCGAGACAGATTGATTCAGAACGAGCGGTTACGATGAGGAAGGAGCCGCTGCCGCCTTGGCCGCTGCCGCCTTCTTCAAGACCAGCGCCTTGCTCACCAAGCTGTCAGCCCTAGCCAGATCCGCTTCGCGGGCATCCGTGGACGTTTCAAGGTCTGCCTTCTGCCGTAACATCAGGTTTAAATAAGACATAGCATCGGCGTAGTCTGGCTTCAGTTGTAAGGCCTTTTCGAGAGACTGAATTCCTTCGTCAACCAGCGCGGAATTTTGCGCGGCGAGTTGGTCTATGGCCTTTGCTGGCAAGGGCGGCAGCACATCTGGTTTGGCAGGGTCTTTGGGTGTGATCAGGTTGAGTTTCTGCCGCAACAGCATATCGTTTTTGTAGGTTGGCTGCCAATCCAGAACCCCAATCCAGTAGTAAGGGTCGGGGTTGTTGGGTTCAGTTTTCATTAAGCGCAACTGGAATTCTTTGGCCTTGTCGTAGTTCTTCGTCTCGTAATAGATTTGGCCAATACTACCGAGAGCATTGGAATTGCTAGGATCAATCTGGAGCACCTGTTGAAACGCGTCAATCGCCTGCTGCCCGGTTTTAAGGTTATCCGGGGTATCCCCGCCGGGAACGTATTGCTCAGCCAAAGCCGTGGCGAGGTACAACCTGGCGTTGAGCAGCGCGGGGTCTAGGCGCACGGCTCGCTGAAAATGGTCGATGGCCTCGGTAAATTGCGCGTTCCGGTAAGCCATGACGCCCTTGTTCAGTTGGTCGCGCGCCTTCAGCTTGTTGCACCCGGTACATAGGCAGGCGGCAAGAAGCAGTGCACCCACCGGGGCAAGCTTTTCCACTTTCATACTGAAATCCTCCGTCTTGCGCCGCAAAGCGCGGCCTATTCGTTCTCGATCTGCTTGGTGATCAGCCCGATCTTATTAATATCTACCCCATGCGCGATGTCGATGATCTGCGCTACCGCTCCGAAGGGTAGGTTCGGATCGCCGTTGACGAATATCACCCGCTCGTTACGCGTCTTGAAGATGGCGTCAAGGCGGCTCCCGAGGTCCTGCAGCGTCACCGGCGTCTGATTGATTTTGATCTGTCGTGTGGCGTCAATGCTCACCACAACTGTTCGCTCGATCACCGCTTGATTCTGCTTCTGGTTTTTATTGGGTTGTGGGATCAAAGCTCCGAGCCCATGCGGCGTCTGCGGAACAATAATCATAAAAACGATCAGCAGCACCAGCAGAACATCGATCAGCGGCGTAACATTAATGTCGCTCATCGGCCCACCCTTAGAGCCTGTGGCCATGGCCATACTTATACCCTCCTGATCCGGACTAATGCCAGATCGTGGTTTACGGTACTGGGGGCGCCGGAACGCCCGGCCGCCGCTGAACTTTTTCAGTGATGAGTCCCAGGTTCTCCGCACCCGCGGCGCGGATATCATCAACCAGCCCAGTCACATCACCGTACTTGGCGCGAGCATCGCTCTTAAGATATACGGTCTTGTCGAGCTTGTTCGCAATGCGGGCCGACACTTTGCCGGTCACGTCGCTCTCGGGAATCTCGCTTGAGCCGAGGTAAACCTTGCCATCCCGAGTGAGCGCCAGCACCACTGCATTCGTTTTATTTGCAGCTTTCATCGGCTCTGCATTAACTGCTTTCGCCATATCCACGCTAACGCCCTTCTGCAGCATGGGCGTGATCACCATGAAGATGATCAGCAGCACGAGCATGACGTCAACCAGCGGCGTGACATTGATCGCCGAAGTTTCCTGGGGTGACTTGCCTTTGAGCGCCATTACTTCTTCCTCCGTTCGGACCTCTTAATGAAGTAATCGATTAACTCCGAAGACGAGTTGTCCATCTCGATGTCGAAAGATTCCAGCTTGCTGGTGAAATAGTTGTAGAGCCAAACCGCTGGAATGGCAACGAGCAAGCCGATAGCCGTGGTAACCAACGCCTCTGAAATACCACCCGCCACCGCGCCGAGCCCGGTCGTGTGCTGCGCCGAAATGCCGTCAAACGCGTGGATGATGCCGAGCACCGTTCCAAACAGACCGACGAACGGCGCCGTGGAACCGACTGTCGCCAGCGCCGGGATTCCACGCTTCAGTTCCGCGTGAACGATAGCGGACGCCCTGTCCAGGGCGCGCTTGGAGGCTTCGATCTCTTCGCCGGAAAGCTCTGCCGTCGCCTGATGCGCCTGGAACTCTTGCAGACCTGCTGTCACCACCTTGGCCAAATGGCTGCGCCGGTTCTGCTCCGCGATTGCAATGCCCTCGTCCACCTTGCCTTCCTTCAGAGCGCCAGCAACCGCCGGCGCAAACAGCCGGGACTGTTTCCGGGCTGCCTGGTAAGCAATGTAACGGTCAATCGCCACCGCAATGGTCCAAGCCAACATAATGAACAGCACAATGACCACGATTCGGGCCGGCCAGCCCATCGAATGCCACATGCTCATAGGGTCAAACCCAACAGAAGTCTGGGCCTGGAATAGCACGGTCCCCAAATCCAAAAATTTTGATGCGATCATGGTTTTTCTTTCCTCCCTAATAGGTTCTTAAAAGTGATTGACTTATTCCGACAACGTAAAGTTCACATCGATCTCGGTTACTACCTCCACAGGCTGGCCATTCAGCAGCGTCGGCTCGTACCGCCAGCTTCGAACCGTGCTGAGGGCCGCCTGCACGAGCAACGGGTGGCCGCTGATGACCTTCAGATCCTGAATTGTTCCATCCTTACTGATGATCGCTTCGAGCCGCACAGTGCCCTGGACCCTGGCCATCCTGGCGAGCGGAGGATATTGCGGAGTGGGCCGGTAAATGGCCTTGGCCGCTTCCACCTGTCCGCCAACACGAATCTGTTTCGGAGCCCTCGGCGGCGGTGGAGCCGTCGCGCCCATTCCGAGCATCCCGCCTGCGGCCCCTCCTTCCATGCCTCCTGCGACGCCGAAACCTGCGGGTGGAGCGGTTCTCGCTTGATCATGGATTTGGGTAACCACCTTCGGAATCACAGAGGGCGCCTTCATGAGATCCGACATTGAGACCTCATGCACCACAATTTTAGGCGCTGTCGGCGGCGGCGGCGGCGGCGGCGGCGGCGGCGGTGGCGGAGCAGCCAGGAAGGTCATCAACTGCGCCTTAGGAAGAGCCTGGGTGTAAATAAGCGGGATGAGAATCATGATGCCCACCGCGATGCCCTCCAATATATAAGCGATCGGCATAGTGGCTCTCTTCCAGTTTTTAGTCTTGTTTGCCGAATAGATTAGATAGGCCAGGAAGCCTGCGAAGCTGAAGATTAACGTCAGAATAAACCAAAAAACCGTCGCGTTCCCCAGCCGTCGCGAATCCGCATAGACGTAGCAAAGCATCATCGCAGTTAAAAGGAGTGGCAACCCTCCAAAGACAAACGACTGGATACCCAGCAACCCGTTGGACTCCGGGCGGCCCAGAATCAGCGAGATAACGAAATAGTAAAGCAAGAAGCCCGCCACGCCGACCAGGATGGAGATGATCCAGTGCATCGCGCTAAATATGGGCGCTCGATCCTCTGACGACTCAATCAAAGTCTGCTCAAACATGAATGATGCCTCCCCTAATAAACATCACGCCGTCCCAGGTCCGGCGCCTAAGGATTGCGCTCAGCGGCGCGCCACCACCGGCTCATGCCGGCGCGATTTTGGCTGCAATGGCTTCCGGGCCGCTGGAGCCTTGGCGCCGCCCCCGCCACCGCCGCCTAAAGCCGCTGATCGAGACCGGTCCTCCCACAGGAGCACCAAAGGGCTGGCTATGGCGAACGACGAGTACGTGCCAATGATCACACCAAGCACCAGGACCAGTGAAAAACCATGAATCACTTCGCCGCCAAACAGGAACAGGGACAACACAGCGATAAATGTGAGTCCCGAGGTCAAAATCGTCCGGCTCAATACCTGGTTGATGCTGCGGTTCACCAAGTCCCGAAAGCTTTCGCGCTTATTCAGGCGCATGTTCTCCCGGATGCGGTCAAAAGTCACGATAGTATCATTCATCGAGTAGCCAATCAAAGTCAGAAACGCGGCGATAACCGTCAACGAAATCTCACGGTTCAATAAAGAGAACAAACCGAGCGTAATCACCACGTCGTGAAACGTCGCGATGATCGCTGCGACTCCGAATACCAACTCAAACCGGTACCAGACGTAAACCAGCATCGCTGCGAGACCGGCTAGTACAACATAAAGCGCTTGCCGGCGCAACGTAGCTCCTACCTTAGGCCCGACAATTTCTGTATTGAACACGGAGAACTGGGACAGATAGAAGCCCTTTTGCAAATCTGAAATTACCGCGCCATTCACGCCCGGCACCGCAGAGAGATCATTAAAATTCGCGATCAAACCCTCGCGCGGCGGCGCATTGCGGTAAGAGACCATCGCCTGCGCCATTTTTTGATAACCGGCCTGCGCCACATCATTGCCCTTGCCTGCAAGCTGCAACGGATCATCGGCAACCAGGCGGGCGGCGATCGTCTGCGCCCCCGCATTATTGAAGTCCGCCTTGCCGGTCGACTGGCCGCCGTAAAGACGGGTTAAAGCCTGGACAATGGCTTGCTTCCCTGCATCGAGCGCGTTCGTGCTCTCCGTCGTGCGCAGGTCTAACCCAATAATGATTTCATGCTTCGAGGGCGCATCGTAGCTCTGAAGCGTGGCTTTTGCAAGGTGCTCTTGGCTCAACTCGCCCCGGATCGTATCCAGATTAGGCGAATGTGCGAACTTGACATAGACCAGCGTGCCGCCACGGAAATCGATGCCGTAGTTCAGCCCGCGGCGCGCGATAATGGTGCCAATTCCTACAACCAACAGGATCACCGACGCGGTGACGAAATACTTGGTCTTTCCCATCCAGTCAACTTGAGGATTGTGAAAGAACTCCATTCGTTACCTGCCTTCTCTCTCCATAAGTAGACACCAGCGCCAGGCTGAAAAGTTCCACGAAATTATTGCGCTACACACTGAGCGCCTCTCCCGCCGTCCGCCCGGAGAGTTCGTGGTCAAAGATGACCCGTGAAACGAAGACGGAGGTAAACAGATTTGCCAGCAGTCCGATGGTGAGCGTTACAGCAAAGCCGCGCACAGGCCCCGTGCCAAAGGCGAACAGGATCGCCGCGGACACCAGCGTAGTAACGTGAGTGTCAATAATCGTTTTGAATGCATGCTCGAATCCGCCCGCCACCGCTGCCGGAGCCGATTTGCCTGCCCGCAATTCTTCGCGGATGCGTTCAAAGATCAGCACGTTCGAGTCAACGCCAATACCCACGGTCAGAATGACGCCCGCGATGCCCGGAAGCGTTAGCACGCCGCCGAAATAGGCTAAAGCGGCGATCAGAATGACGAGGTTCAGAATCAGCGCGACGTCGGCATTGACTCCTGCACGCTTGTAATAGATAAGCATGAACGCCAGAATGGCAACGAATCCGATAATGCAGGCTGCAACGCCGTGACGAATCGAGTCCGCCCCCAACGACGGCCCCACCGTCTGCTCCTGAAGATAACTGATCGAAGCCGGCAGCGCCCCCGAGCGCAACTTGAGGGCAAGGTCAGACGCCTGCTGCGTCGTGAAGTTCCCGGTAATTTCACCGCGGTCGCTGATCTGGCCCTGAATTACCGGAGCGCTCTGGACGGTGTTATCGAGCACAATGGCCAGTTGCTTGCCAATGTTACGCTGAGTGATCTCTGCAAACCGCGCCGCCCCGGAGCGCGTGAGCGTGAAATCGATGTCCGGCCTCCCGTTCGAGTCCTGAGAGGGGTCTGCTCCGCTCAAGTCGTGGCCGGTGATGGCCGCAATCCGATCCACCAGGTACCAGACAGGCGTCCCCGAGTCAGTAGTCCCAGGCATCAATTGCGTGTCAGGCGGCAGCACCCCGCCAAACGAAGTAAGAGCCTCGTCACGACTATTGTAGGGTCCGCCACGAACGATTTTGAGTTCGAGCATGGCGGTGGACTGGATGATGTTTTTTACCCGCGTCGGATCACTTACGCCGGGGAGCTCTACAACCAGCTCGTAGCTGCCCTGCCCGCCGTACTGGGCAATTTCCGGTTCTGTAATTCCCAGAGCGTCAACCCGGCGGCGAATGGTGGCCATGGCTTCCGTGTAGGCGTCGTTCTTAACGGTCGATTCGGCGGTGGTCTTCATCACCATCATGTGCGATGAAGGATCTCCCGCCACACTCTGCACATACCACTCTGGAAACTGTTCCTGGGCGAGCGTCTGAACGCCATTCCAACCGTTCTGCGCGACTCCCTTGATGAGGATGTGGGTCGCATCCGTCTTGCGAACCTCTGCGTAGGCGATGTTGCGCGTGCGCAGATCGTCTCGTATCCGGCCTAGCGCCTGATCCGAGGTAGTATTAACGGCATCCTCGACGTGCACTTGCAAGACGAGATACGTGCCGCCTTTCAGGTCCAGTCCTAAGCGAATCCGCTCTGCGATGTTCCCCTTCAGAGCCTGAAAAGTGGAAGGCAGCCCGATGATCCCGAAGACGCAGATCAGCAAGCAGATAATAATTAGGATGCTCCGGTTCCGGATACTGTGTCCCATAACCTACCGAGCGTTGATTCCTTGGATGACGCTGATCTACTTCCGCTCTTTACCCCCGCCGGAAGCCTCCTGTGCAGCGACCGTTTCCGACCCTTTTTTGGCGGCGCCAATCTCATCCTGCTGCAAACTGGCGATTGCCGACCGCAAGACCTCTATCTTCACCTGACTGGTCACCTGAAGCTGGACAGTGTTGCTTCCGAACCCTACAATCGTGCCGAGTACGCCTCCGTTAGTAACCACCCGGTCTCCGGTTTTGAGGCTTGCCAGCATCTCCTGCGACTTGTGGCGCTGGCGGCTCTGAGGGCGGATCAACAGGAAGTAAAAAATAAGGATGAGGACAGCGAAGGGAAGTAAAAGACCGACTGGATTGTCCGATCCTGTAGACGGCGCGGCAAGCCACGCCGCTTGAACCAACATACACTTTAGCACCTAGTGAACCCTACTCAAAGTGATTGAGAAGCATTCGTCCTCTCCCGGAGGACGAAGGTTGCAGCAGCTTAACTATCTCGATATTTCACTGGAGGTGAATCGGCGTTAAGGACCTGCCCGCACCCTTGAGAGGAAACCTGCTAAATTCCCTGCGCGGATAGCCTGCCTGATTTTGCGCATGATGTCAAGGTAAAAATAAACGTTATGATAGGTGGCGAGAGTTGCGGCCAGTATCTCCCCCGTGACGAACAGGTGGCGGATGTAAGCACGCGAATAGCGGCGGCATACCGCGCAGCCACAGCCGGGATCGAGCGGTCCGTTGTCGCGAGCATACCGCGCGCCCTTAATGACCAGCCGTCCTTCCGAAGTGAAGACGCAGGCGTTGCGGGCGTTGCGAGTCGGCATCACGCAATCGAATTGATCCACGCCCCGCGCGACGCATTCAACCAGGTCGCGCGGGGTGCCTACTCCCATCAGATAGCGCGGCTGGTCATCGGGGAGCAGCGCTGCCGTAAATTCCACCACATCGTAAGTGGCTGATTTCGGCTCGCCCACAGATAACCCACCGAGCGCGTATCCTGCAAAGCCGATTTCCTGCATCTCTTCGGCGCTTTCGCGGCGCAAGGCTTCATCCACTCCACCCTGTACGATGCTATAAATCGCGCCGGTAGAAGTCTTGGGATTCCTCTCTATAATCTCAGTGTAATATGACTTCGCCCGTCTTGCCCACCGCCCTGTCAACCGGGCAGCGCGCCGCGTGGCTTCTTCGCTCGATGGATAGGCGACGCACTCGTCGAGAATCATTAATATGTCGGAACCCAGTGAAAGTTGGATTTCGACTACCCGCTCAGGAGAGAAAAAATGAGACGAGCCATCCAGATGCGACCGGAATTCAACGCCATTTTCAGTGATGCGGCCAAGCTCTTTCAGGCTCATGACCTGAAACCCGCCGCTGTCTGTCAGGATTGGGTGCGGCCAGCTCATGAAGCTGTGCAAACCTCCAGCCTCACGGATGATTTCGTGGCCCGGCCGCAGGTAAAGATGGTAGGTGTTACCGAGAATAATCTCCGCGCCGAGTTCTTCGAGATGATCCTGGGTCAGCGCCTTCACTGTGCCGCCGGTGCCAACGGGCATGAAACAAGGGGTTTCCACAATCCCGTGCGGCGTGTGCAGGCGGCCGAGACGCGCCCGCGTGCCGGCATCGTGCGCCAGAATCTCAAATTTGAAATTCACAGGCATCCAGGATTCACATCGTGCGACGGGGCCGGCGTATCCCAGGAAAATATCGGGACATATCATCCCTTGGGTCATGCTGGGCCCTTCGCCTGTCAATCTGAGTCGATTCGCTCTTCTTCGAATCGCTCTGAGCCCGCTCGCTCCGCTTCGAACGGTCCTGAGCGTAGCGAAGGAGCTCAGGGCAAGCTCCGCGAAGAGGCTCACGGTAAACCCCGCGAAGAATCCCTGCGGGTTCAGGGAAGGCTCCGCGAAGCATCTGGAGTTGCCGGCTGATTACAGGACAGATTCTTCGCTGCGGTCAGGATGATGTTTCGCAGAAGGCCGGAAGCATTCGCGGCATTCCCGCTAGAGGCGCTATTATAACGCGGCGAGGCCTACCTTCACCGCCACCCAAGCCGCCCACAGCACAAGCAGACAAAGAAAAATACCGCGCGGCCGCGCCCGGCCCTTGGTCGTAGAGGCAAGCCCGATGCTGAACAAGCCCAAAAACCACAAGGTAGAAAAATCGGCTGAAGCCGCCAGCACGTAAACCGGCCTCGAAAGCGAAAGCGGCGAAAGGTAAAACCCGATGTTTGCGGGATTGACGTTCCCGGGATTTAGGCGGGCCGGGTCGCCCATCACTAAGACCACCAAGCTCAGCAAGCCGGCAAGAGCTGCCGGCAGATCGGCATATGCGGCTACCGAAAATGCTGTCTTAAATCCGACCCTTGATCCGCATCCAGCCTTCAAAATCGCGGCGCCAATGACGGTCATGATCAAGAGCGAAAAAAACACACCCAGCGGCGCTCGAAAGTGCACGGCCACCGCCCCCATTCTCACGCCCTGTGAGATTGCCTGCTGCATCTGCTGTGGCGTCATCCGGCTGGCCCGCCCGCTCAACTGAAGGTTGCGCCTCACGATCTCTGCGAGGCCAATCCTGCGCAACATGACCTCGGTGACCGCCACCGCGACCCCGATCAAAAGCAGCAATGGAGCTCCGAAGTCCGGCTGGCGCGCTAGGGACGCGAAGGTGGCGACTGGGTCAAAGATAACGCCCCATAAGCGCCGCCAGCTCAAGCCGGAACGACCCGATCGCTTTGCCCCTTGCACCGGATTGGAAAGGTCAGCTCCCACAACTATCTCTTAGGTGACGCCGCCCAGCGGCTTTCTGCCAGTCGAGAACGACGGACAAATTTTCAGCTTACGGGTATGGCCTGCCGGTTGACAATGCCTCGAATTAAGTCATCTATTATGTAACCGCTAAGGACCTGTTGAGCCATTTAAAAATGTAACCCGTCGCGCCGTTTTTGGTGTAACCCGAATTGAGAGTTTTCAAGGAGGGTTGCCGTGAGCCGAAGGTCCCGACGGGAATATCTCAAGGCGGTTTACCCGTGTTGTCGGCAGGCGGACCACCGGGAGAAGCAAGATGTCTTGAATGAATTTTACCGCAACACGGGCTATCACCGGAAGTACGCGATCCGGCTGCCGAACGGTCTTCCGCCCGAGCCGTTGGGCTTGGTCTCGCATTCGGGTAATTCGGCCGGTGGAGAGTTCGCTTATTCGCTCAATGTGACTGACCGGCACACCGCCTGGACCGAAACGCGAGCCCTTCTCGGCAAGGGCCGCGGGGCGATTGCGCCAGCTTGCGCTCCAGCCGCGCTTTGCGGTGGACGAAAAGTTTTAAGTAACGCCCGCGAAGTTGAGCGCCGGCCTCCGCCTCGAGCAATTGAAGCGCTGCTTCAGCGCATTCCAGCGCGGCCTGGATATCCCGCAGGCGGCGCTCAAAATGAATGGCCATCTCGCGGCAAGCATCCAGTGCGTAGGCGCCCGGGCGCCGGCTAAGATCACGCCAGATTTCGACCGCGGCAGCGAATTCCTTTCTCCGCTTATACTGAGCCGCCAGGCGCCACATGGCTTCCGGCTCGATGATCTCGGGCAAACCCGCTGCGAGCGACTTGCGGCAGAGAGCGAGGGAAACCTCCGTAACCCCAACTTGCTCAAAAATTCGGCTCAGGCTGAAGAGATCCAGCGCAGACTGAGCGGCTGGTCCGGATTCTGAGATCTCCTCCTGCGCGGCGCGCAGTGAGCGCGCCATTTCAACCGCCAGCGCCGCCATGCTGATCACGTCAAGCGCATTATGAAAAAAGACGGGCTGCAATCCGCGTGCATTCCCGGAGCGAAGATAGTCAAAATAGATCGCTGGAATCTCTGAGCCAGGCACGTCTCCATCGCGCTCAATTCCAAGCACGCCCCGCTCCAGATTGGTGAGACGGCAGCTTTCGAGCCGCCGCTTCCAAAGGCGTCTAGCCGGATGCAACAAATCCAAGTGAAGAAGACGCCCGAACGGCGCGCGCAGGCGGGCAAGCGCGTATCGCGCCTCAAGCAGCGGCACATCGAACGTCTTACCATTGAACGTGACAAGAGCCTCATGGTCCTCGAGCGCTTCGGCTAGCGCTGCGAGCATCGCCTTTTCTTCCGCATACTCGCGAAGGAAGAACTGCCGCACTACAAATTGCATCCCTTCCACAGTGCCGATCCCAACCAGGAACGCGCAGGCGCCGGCGTCTTCTGCAAGACCGGTAGTTTCTGTGTCCAGATAAATCACGCGGGAAGCATCGGGCAGAGATAGTCCCTTCAGGAAAAGATTGAGCGCACCCAAGTCTGCGGCGGCCATGTCACTGATGCGAACCGTGCCGTAGGGACGACCGAAAGGCAGCGACTGTTCTGCGATAAAGAACTCCCCGAAAGGATGGTGCTGAATGCGACCCTTTATATATTCTTCGATCCCACGCGGCGCCCGCCCGGCAGGAAGCTTTTTCGCGGGCTGCTCCAATCGCCTTAAATCCTCGAGTTGATCCTCGAGACCTCGGTCGCGCTTAGTTTTTTGTGCGGCGCGCTTCAGTTGTTCAAGTTTTTCTTCAAGGTTCATATTCAGCCGGCGGCGTAAGAACAAGAAGCTCCTTGCAGGCGGGCGCTCCGGCCCGGCGGCTCGCCATCGTTTTCCTTGAACTTCGCCTTTTCTTCGCCTATCCTAGCACGCCCCCCCACACGATGCCATAAATAAATTTTTAGGATAAGCGCAGGCTGGCATGTCACTTCAGATGCACAAGCCCGACGTCGCCAAGGCCGCTCAGCATGAATTGCACGGCTACCGCTACGAGTAACAGTCCCATGAATCGCATCATGATGCGGATGCCCGTCTCGCCGAGATACCGGCGCACTCGATCAGCGCCCGCAAGCACCCAATACGAAAAGACGGCGGTAAGCGCGATGGAAACGAAAACCGGAATCGACTGCCACCAGCGGCCCGACTCTGCCATGAGCACCATCACCGTGGAGATAGATCCCGGGCCGGCGAGCATGGGTATGCCGAGCGGAATCACGCCCACGTCCTCTTTTTCGGCAGCTTCCTGTGACTCTCCCGGCGCCTCGTTGGTGGCGGAGCGCCTCGCCTGCAGCATATCGATCCCGATCAGCAATAGAATGATGCCACCCGCAATCTTGAATGCCGGGAGTGTAATGCTAAAGACCCTGAAAATCAGGCTGCCAGCCAGCGCAAAGCAGACCAGGGTCAGAAAGCAAGTCCACGAGGCCCGGCGCGCCATCCGGCGCCGCGCCAGATGGCCTTCACCAGCGGTCATAGTGAGAAATGCAGGAATCACAGCAAACGGGTCCACCAGAAAGAAGATGGAAGTAAAGGCGATGATGAAGAACTTGATGAGCGATGCAAGCGCGGTGGTCATAGGAGACCATATACGAAGTCAGCTTCCACATTATATCCGAGGTTGGCGGCAGATAACTTCCAGGTCGCTCGGCGAATGTAGCGGCAGCGTCTCGCTGGCTTCTGGAAGAGACCGGCAGAGCCTGCCCTGAGCAAAGCGAAGGGATGCGCACGCTACGGGATATTTTCGGCGCTCAGGCCCTTGCCCCATCACGAGACGAGTGCCAGCGCCACGCGGTCCGCACGATCTCTTCAATACTAGAATGACCAGGCTCCCAACTCAGCGTCTGCCGAGCTCGCGAAGCATCAGCGACAAGTTCCGGAGGGTCGCCCGCGCGGCGCGGCGCATTCCGGCAAGGAGGGTTTACGCTCCCCGCAGCCGCCACCGCAGCGATCACCTCGCGCACGGAGTGGCCTCGCCCTGTGCCTAAATTCAGGGAGCAGCTTTTCCCGCCATCCAGCAAATACGTTAGGGCGCGTACATGAGCGCCGGCGAGGTCGCTGACGTGAATGTAGTCGCGAACAGCCGTGCCGTCAGGCGTTGGATAATCGGTCCCGTAGACTCCCACCGGCGGCCGCAGGCCAAGCGCCGCGGCAATCACGAGCGGGATCAAGTGAGATTCCGGGCGGTGCTCCTCGCCCAGCTCGCCGTCTGGATCGGCGCCGCAGGCGTTGAAATAGCGCAGGGCCATCCACTGGAAGCCATAGGCTGTTCCGTAACTCTCCAAGACACGCTCAATGAACAGCTTGGTCTCGCCGTAAGGATTCACCGGACGCAAAGGGTGCTCTTCAGGAATGGGCGTCACTTCAGGATCGCCGTACACGGCGGCGGAGGAGGAAAAGACGACGTGCCGGACCCCGGCTTCCCGCATCCCATCAAGCAGCGCGAGCGTATTAACACAATTGCTCCAGTAGTATTTCCGCGGATCCTTCACCGACTCCCCCACCTGAATCTCGGCGGCAAAATGGATCACCGCCTGGGGTTTGTACCGGGAGAATACATTGCGCACAAATTCCGGATCGGCCAGATTCCCTTCGGCCACGCTCCCCCACTTCACGGCCCAGCGATGGCCGGAATGAAAGTCATCCAGAATGATGGGTTCAAAGTTCTGGCTCGCCAAAGCCTTGGCGGTGTGGCTGCCAATGTAGCCCGCTCCCCCCGTCACCAGGACACGCGTCATGAATCCTGTTCCTCCTAACGGCAGTAGGAGCGAGGCGGCGCCTCACCCCTGCTCGCTCTCTTCATCCAGAAGCCGTTTGCAAATTCCCTCGTAGGCATCGACCCGGCGGTCTCGCAAGAAAGGCCAGTTGCGGCGCACGTCCTCAAGGCGGCCTCGGTCCATGTCCGCGATTAGGACCTCTTCCTGATCAGCAGATGCCTGGGCTATGACCACGCCGAACGGGTCGGCAATAAAGGATGATCCCCAGAACTCGATGCCAGCGCCTGAATCGCCCAGCGTTTCCACTCCAACACGGTTGGCGACGGCTACATAGACTCCGCTGGCGATGGCGTGGGCTCGCTGGATGGTGCGCCACGCGTCGAGCTGAGCCGCGCCGTGCTTCTGCTTCTCATGGGGATGCCAACCTATCGCGGTAGGATAAAAAATGGCCTCCGCGCCTCGTAGCGCCGCCAGGCGCGCCGCTTCCGGGTACCATTGATCCCAGCAGATCAGCGGGGCGATGCGTCCGGCGCCGGTATCAAACGCCCGGAAACCCAAATCACCGGGTGTGAAATAGAACTTTTCGTAATAGGCGGGATCATCCGGGACATGCATCTTGCGGTAGAGACCCGCCAATCGTCCGCTGGCATCCAACACGGCGGCGCTGTTATGGTACACACCCGCCGACCTGCGCTCGAAAACCGGAGCGATGATGACCACGCCACATTCCTGCGCTACTTGAGAGAGCGTCTCAGTAGTAGGGCCGGGAACCGGTTCAGCGAGGTCGAAAAGAGCGGCGTCCTCGCGCTGGCAGAAGTATTGAGTGCGGAATAATTCCGGCAGGCAAACAGCGGCAGCGCCGCGTTCAGCCGCTTCGCGAATGGCAGCGACTGCACGATGGAGATTTATTTCCGGCTCCGGCGCGCACTTCATCTGGATGACTGCCAGCTTGATTTTGTCACGATTCGCCATCCTCGGAATCGTACACAAAACCGCAGATTCTTCCAAGGGCAGGCGATTGCAAACTTTTTATCCTGCATTGACGAATATTGCGGAGCGAGAGAATGATTGGACGGCTGGTCCGCAGGGTAGCGCGGATTTGGATCTTAAATTCGCGGCTCTTGAGCCAAATCAACCCGGCAAACCGCGAAGTTTCTCAAATTCGGGAACTCCGCGCTACCCTGCCACCCAAAGATTGAGAGCCTACTGGATAGATTGTGCCCTTATTTACGCCAAAATGCCGGTAAAAACAATTTCACTGCGGCTTGTATCTTGTTCTTGGCAGCAGTCAGCGACCAGGACCGTCCATCTATACCGGCCACGGCGTTGATTGTCCACTCGGGGCAGTCAATCAGTCGCAAGAGCGCGGCGGGCGCGATGCGGGTGGTGGTGTACAATGCGCGTGGTTAAGGTCGTAATAGGGCTGCTAGCGAGGCATGGGGCAGGTTGCATTCGTGAATAGCACACATGGTGAATTACGCTATGTGTGATCCGCCACTCTGCGTGGGTCTGCGTTTTCCAGTGCCTTGGTGGAGAAAGTGGCATTCTATGGAAGCTGTTCTAGATGTTTTCCGTCAGTGGCAGCCTGTAGTTAACGTTGCCACGCTCATCGCCTTGATCATCTATGTCTGGAAGACATGGTCTATGGCCAATGAAATGAAATTATCACGAGAAGAGCAATCGAAGCCGAGTGTGCTGTGCTATTTCGAGCACAACAAGACGGTCAAGACAACTTATGATTTCATTATCAAGAACTTTGGCAAATCGATGGCTTCCGATGTAAAGCTGGTTTTTTCACCTGAACTTCGAGGGCGTTTTACTCAAATTCCGCTAACGGGAAAGACATTCAGAGCTATGGCACCTGGCTATGAATGGCGCACGCTCTGGGATTCGTTTCTTAGTAATGATCCTCCAGCACCGGATGAGTTTATTGCGAAAGTAAGTTATCGATGGGGGCCGCACAAGAAGTTTGAAGAGTATGATGTGTCCTTCGATATCAAGTCTCTTGTGGGCACGAGGCGGCTCGGCGGGACCTCGATTGAAGACTCGGTTGAAGCGATTGCCAAGAGTTTGAAAGAAATACAGAATGCAATAGAAACAGGCAAAAAACTAAGCGGCACCGCAACGCCTGACGGCTAGCCCGCTCTATTCATGAATTTTGTGGTCTAATTGCGGCGGAGCCAGATTCCATGCGGTCTTAAAGGCAATCCCGGGCCCCGCACAAAAACGGGCCTGATTTTCTTGACTTCGCCAGGAGGGGCCGCTAAATTGGGGCTTGGTTTGCTGGCGGGCCCTTCGCACGATCATTCGCGCTCACACGAGGCTACTTGGCCGATAGCTATCTCAAACGCAAGATTTTAGCGCTTCAGGAATTCACCTACCTAACCGGTCAGGCGTTCGCTAATGCATTCAGCTCGCCGCGCTATTACGAAGACGCGGTGCTGCAGATGGACGTAATCGGCGTCGGATCGCTGACCATCGTCTTGCTCACTGGATTCTTCACCGGAGTCGTGCTGGCGCTTCAGACGTATCGGACTCTGCAGACCTTCGGCGAGGTCGCCCTGATGGGCGAAGCCGTGGCGATCTCGGTGGTACGGGAGCTCGGACCCGTGCTGACGGCCCTGGTGATGGCGGGGCGAAACAGCGCCGGCATCGCTTCCGAAATTGGATCAATGCTGGTCAGCGAACAGATTGACGCTCTGCGAGCGCTGGGAACCGACCCGCTCCGCAAACTGGTATCGCCGCGGCTTTACGCAACGCTCGTGACCCTGCCTTTGCTTACTGTGCTCGCCGATTTTGCCGCTCTTTTCGGCGGGTATTTGGTGAGCATTTCCATCGCCAAGCTAACCGGACCCGAATATTGGCACACCGCCTACCAATCGTTGACCTTTCGCGATGTCACCCAGGGCTTGGCAAAGCCCCTTATTTTTGCGGTGGTCATTTCGCTGGTGGGCTGCTACTGCGGCCTTAAGACCGAGGGCGGCACGGAAGGCGTAGGGCGGTCTACAACGCAGGCCGTCGTGGTGGCTTCGGTGCTGATCATTATGCTGGATGCCATCATTACTCGCTTTCTGATCAGCATTCACTTCGCGTAACATCCCACGGGAAGTTTCAGTGGTCTGCTAGAACTGCCCCAGCTTCCACTCGATCTGCGCCAACACGCCCCCCAATATCTTTGCGTCACGGCTGGAGAGACCACGGTCGAGGAGCGCTCGCCGCAATTTGATGAGCGTAGTGCGGCGGCTTTTGGGCTTTAGATAGCCCACCTGATCGAGAACCCGGGCAGTGCGATCGAACAGATGTTCAAGTGATTCGGTGGGAGCCGGCGAAAAGAGATGCTGTCTCAGCAAGAACGGCGCAGCCTCGCTTTCAGACGAACCCTCGCGTTTTATGCAAGTACGCACCGAACGCGCTAGCTCAAAACAGCAAACCGCTACCGCCTGTCCCAGGTTCATGGATGGGCACCGTGCAACAGTGGGGATGCGGATCAGCGCATGACAATAACTCATGTCCTGGTTCGAAAGGCCTGTCTTTTCCGATCCAAAAAGAAGCGCCGCCCGGCTAACTAGCCCCCGCCCTGCGAGCCGGGCGGAAACAAGATCCAAGCTAATGAGTTCGCGGTCCAGGTTGCGCCGCTGTCCTGAGGTAGTGCCGATCACGAGCTCGACGCCCGTCAGCGCCCCGGTCAGGCTTTCGACGGCGCGAGCTGAACGAACCAATGCCTCCGCGCCAACGGCGGATCGAGCCTCCTGCCAGACCGGATCATAGGGCTCGACAACAACCAAATCTCTGAAACCGAAGTTGGCCATCGCGCGCGCCGCTGCGCCGATGTTCAATGGATTGCGCGGCCGCACCAAAACGATGCGCCAGCCAAGGGGATTGGAATTCATCAGGCGCTCACATGTACTGCATAGTTAACAACTTCGCGCTTCCTCAAAGCAACACGCCAGTGCGCTTGCACCGGGACGCATGAGCTATAATGATTGCTCGGCTAGGGCAGAGTCAATTGACAGCGGGCGCTCCGGCAGGCAATATAGCTGGCGAGGAGTTAGCCCCTGGGATGAAATCGGCCAAGCTTCATCGAGAATCGAAATCGTGTTTAGTTTTAAGGGCGCTGGAAAACCAGTTGCCAGCCACCGCGGAAGACCAGCAGGTAAAACGACCCGGCGGCTAGAGGAGGCGCGATCTGTAAAGCGGATTCCTGAACCAGACGAGAGAAGCTAAAGCCAAAAAGGGAGAAAAAGAATGGCCACTACAATTTCAAAATCCGCGGGCGAGGCGAGCATTCGACCGAGTTCTCGAACGAAAGCTAACTTGGCGCCGGCGGTACTGGTGGAAGAGGCGCTTGCGCAGGGCAATGCCAAACTCACGTCGGTCGGCGCTCTAGCGGCTGACACCCGTCCTCGCACCGGCAGGTCAGTGAAAGACCGGTTCATCGTGCGTGACGCCACCACCAGCGGCAAGGTGGATTGGGGGACAATGAATCAGCCCATTGAGCCTGAGCGCGCAAACGAGCTTCACCACCGGGTGGAAGCATACCTGAAGCAAAAGGACACTTACACCGTTGATTGTTATGCGGGCGCGGATTCTACCTGTGGTATTCGTGTTCGCGTGATCGCCGAATACGCGTGGCACGCCCTGTTCGCACACCAATTACTGCGCCGCGCCAACCCAGCGGAAGACTCTAACTTTGAACCCGACCTCGTGATCCAAGGAGCTCCCGGTTACAAGTGTGATCCGGCCCGGGATGGCGTGCATTCTGAGGTTGCCATCGTCCTCGATATCACCCGCCGGAAGATCACCATCGCCGGCACCGCATACGCGGGTGAAATCAAGAAGAGCGTGTTCAGCTATTTGAATTTCCTCTACCCCGGGCAGGATGTTTTGCCGATGCACTGCGGCGCGAATTTAGGCCGGGATGGAGACGTTGCTTTGTTCTTCGGCTTGTCAGGAACTGGAAAGACAACGTTATCCGCGGATCCGGATAGATTTCTCATCGGGGACGATGAGCACGGCTGGGGAAAGAATGGCGTCTTCAACTTCGAGGGCGGCTGCTACGCAAAGTGCATCGGGCTTGAGCATGAGAAAGAGCCGCAGATCTATGAGGCGATCCGTTTCGGGTCAGTTCTCGAAAACGTTGCCATCGGCAAGTCAAGCCGCATAGCTGACTACTACGACGGCTCGATGACGCAGAACACTCGCGCGGCCTACCCACTGGAGTTCATTCACGATGCGAGTCCGAACAGCATGGGCGGACACGCAAAGACGATCCTTCTGTTAACGGCGGATGCGTTTGGCGTCCTTCCACCCATTGCGAAGCTCAGCGTTGAACAGGCGCTCTACTACTTCATCTCCGGGTACACGGCAAAACTAGCTGGAACCGAGGCTGGACTTTCCGACCAGCCAGAAGCGACCTTTAGCACTTGCTTCGCCGCGCCCTTTCTGCCGCTGCCTGCCGAGACCTATGCGGCAATGCTTCGGCAGCGTATCGAGCAGCACCATCCACGGTGCTTTCTGGTAAATACCGGATGGACCGGCGGGCCGCCCGGAACAGGGCGCCGGTTCCCATTACCGGAAACAAGGACGATGGTCCGCGCGATTCTCTCCGGTGCGCTGGATGATGCGCCGGTCGAAACCGACAAGATATTTGGCCTTAATGTCCCAGTCCACGTGCCGGGAGTTTCGGATGGGTTATTGAAACCTCGGAGCGCCTGGGCAAATCCTACAGCATACGACGCAGCCGCCCGAAACCTGGCGATAAAGTTCCATGAGAACTTCCGCCGCTTTCGTAATGCCCCGGAAACAGTGCGGGCTGCTGGGCCAATCGACGGCCGGTAGCGGCGCAGCAGAGAAGCCTTTCCGAATCTGTGTCCCCCTGCGGCTGTAGTGGCGATCTGCGATCGCCGGTTTTTATTTTTCGGTGACCTCGGCGTACGCCTGAGCAGACGCCGAACCAGGGTTCCGCCAAAGCCGGGACACATTCGCCCTGCAAGCCCTTTCCTTGTAGCGCAGGGTCCGCCTTTAGACCCAGCGGCTGTTGGTTGAAAAACAAGAAAAAACCGCATCGTTAATAAGGCGAACGCTGTGCTGCAAGGGGTTCAACCGTGACTTTGACGGGACCCCTGCGACGCGATACGCGGGATTGCATAGCGCGGTGCGGTCATGCAGGATTAGGATGGAGGTTTATGACCCGCCAACGAACCATCACATACATTTTGATCGTTGCAGGCGTCGTCATTCTGGGCGGCGAGTACTTGCTGGTGCGGTGGTATCCGGGCCATAAGCAGCGCGTGGCCGAAGCTGCCCTCCAACTCCTGCCTTATCAGAACGACGGCCTCGGCGTTCAGATGAAGATCGCAGCGGGAATTTACGGCCAGGTTGAGGTTTATCCCGGCGGCATCAAAATCTATCGCCCGTCGATTTTCGAGAAAGGTCCTTCCATCGCGCTGACTTCACAAGCCAACACCACGGGGTTTTCGGAATTCTCTTCCCAAACGCTCGCCGAATGGGAGACGGCAGGAGTTCAAAACGAGCTTTCCGGCTACGAATTCGAACACTTAACCATCAACAAACGCGATGCGGTTATGATTTGGGAGTACCTACCCCAATCCCGGTCCATGCAAGTAACGGCGCGCATTATGGCTCCGGATCGCATTCTCGAGGCGGTCTGCGATACAGGCAGCGCGAATCAGGCCATCTACACGCCGGCGTGCGATGAAAGCCTGAAGTCCATCGCCTTATCCGGTCCGCCATCCGTGCTGACTGCGCCATCCCTTACTTCCGTAAACTAGCGCTTAGTCCAATGCCAAATTGGAAAAACATCAAGGGTCACATTGGAACCCCCCAAGGGTTTCGCGGGTCGGCATTGCACGCCGGAATTAAGAAGAAAAAAGGCGAGCTGGACTTGGCGTTGATTTATTGCGAGGCTGCGCAGGCGGCGGCCGCCGGCGTTTTTACGACGAACCGTGCGGCGGCAGCGCCAGTCGTGCTTTCGCGGCAAAACCTCAGATTCAGCCGTGGAAGAGCGCGCGCGGTGGTGGTGAACGCGGGCAATGCCAATGCTTGCACAGGGCGTGCGGGAATACAGGCGGCGGGGGTCGTCGCCGGCTCCGTAGCGGCGCTGCTCCGCGTCCCTCCACGTGAGGTGCTGGTCGCCTCCACGGGAGTTATCGGCGTACCGCTTCAGCCGGGATTGATCACCCGGAAACTTCCCCTTCTCGCGGCGAGCCTTACCACCGCCAACTCTGAAGCGGTCGCGCGCGCGATTCTGACAACGGACACGTTTCCGAAGACGTGTGTTTTACGAACCGCGCTCGGCGGCAAAACCGTCACCCTCGCGGGAATCGCCAAAGGGGCGGGAATGATTCATCCCCGCATGGCGACCATGCTGTCGTTCATCACAACGGATATGGCTGTTGAGCCGGGGGATCTGCAGGAGATGCTGAGCGCGGCGGTGAGCGGCTCTTTCAACCGGATCAGCGTCGATGGCGATACTTCCACCAACGATACGGTCATTCTGATGGCCAGCGGGCTCTCCGGTGTCCAAGCGCGGCCCGGCAGCCGCGCCGCCGCGCGCTTCCTGGGCGGTCTTACTGAGCTCTGCCAGACGTTGGCCAAGATGATTGTGCGGGATGGAGAAGGCGCCAAAAAACTAGTCACGCTTGAGGTGCGAGGAGCGCGCACGGATGGAGATGCGGACCGCATCGCGCGCGCCATCGCCAATTCACCACTCGTGAAAACCGCTATCGCCGGCAGCGATCCCAACTGGGGACGCATCTTGTGCGCGGCAGGATATTCCGGAGCGAAGTTCGATCCGGGGCGGGTCAAAATCCAGGTGAATGATCTCGTCTTGTGCCGCCATGGACAGGACGCAGGCTTCGACGAAGCTGCCGCCAAGAAAGAGTTCGACCGGCCCGATATTTGCATCCGGCTTGATCTAGGACAGGGAACCGGCTGCGCTCGAATGTGGACGTGCGACCTGACCCACGGCTACATCACGATAAACGCTTCTTATCGCACCTAGCGCCGCGCGATCTGAGGAAACGGCGCATTCGATGGCGAGGTCATTCTGAGCGCAGCGAAGAATCTAACTCTGAAAATAAAGCTCTTGCGAGATTCCTCCATCGCTTCGCTCAGGACCGCCTGTGGCTCCTCGGAATGACAGGCCAGGCGACCTTTTCAGCAACCTATGGGTCTTGATCTGCTTCAATGTGATTCGAAGACGCGGCGGAAGATGGCGTCCACGTATCGCAGTTGGCGCTTCAGAGAAAAGGCCCGGGCGATATCGCGCGGAGAAAGATAGCGACGAATGTCAGCGTCGCGCTCCACTAAAGCGCGGAAGTCCTCGCGGGTTTTCCAGACCTGCATCGCGTTGCGTTGCACCCAGCGGTAGGCGTCCTCGCGGGAGGCGCCGCGCTCGGCAAGATCAAGCAGAAGCTGGCCGGAAAAGACGAGACCCTTCAGAAGATCAAGATTTTCGAGCATTCGTTCCGGGTAGACCAAGAGCGTCTCTACCAATGTGGCGGTTTTGTCGAGCATGGTATCGAGCAGAATGGTGGAATCCGGAAGGATGATGCGCTCGACCGAAGAATGCGAGATATCGCGCTCATGCCACAGCGCTACGTTTTCGAGCGCCGCCTGAGCGTTGGCCCTCACTACCCTCGCCAGGCCGCAAATCTGCTCGGCGGTCACCGGATTGCGCTTGTGCGGCATTGCCGAAGATCCCTTCTGGCCAGCGGCGAAATACTCTTCGGCTTCCCGCACTTCGGTGCGCTGCAGGCCGCGTATTTCCAGTGCGATCTTCTCAAGCGAGGCGGCGATCACTGCCAGCGTGCACAAATAAAATGCATGGCGGTCCCGCTGAATGACCTGTGAAGAAATGGGCGCAGCCTCCAGGCCCAGCCGCGCGCAGATTTTCCGCTCAAGCGCCGGACTCAAGTGAGCAAACGTGCCGGTCGCGCCGGAGATTTTGCCAACGCGCATCTGTCCGGCGGCGTAAGCCAGACGCTCCGCATTGCGCTGATTTTCCGCGTACCAGTTGGCGAGCTTTAAACCGAAGGTGATGGGCTCTGCGTGGATTCCGTGAGTCCGGCCCACCATAGGCGTATCCTTGAATTCAAAGGCGCGCTTCTTGAGCGCCGCGCCCAGCCGCGTAAGCCCGGCCGCGAGCTCTTGCGAAGCCTCGCGCACAAGCAGCGCCTGAGCTGTATCCACCACGTCACTGGAGGTAAGGCCATAGTGCAGATACCTCGCCTCGCGCCCGACGTGGCTGGCAACGTTGGTGGTGAAGGCAATCACGTCGTGCTTCACCTCTTTTTCAATCGCATGGATTCGCTCTACCTCGAAGCGTCCATGACGCCGGATGGCGCGCGCGGCGCGCGCCGGAATCAACCCCGCCTCAGCCTCAGCTTCGGCAGCGGCGATCTCCACCTCCAGCCATTTGCGGAATCTGTTTTCTTCGCTCCAGATGCGGCCCATTTCCGGGCGCGTGTAACGCGAAATCATAAGCGTGTCTCCTGGGCCAGCAAGCGCGTGGCGCTTGAGAGGATTTCGCGCCGGCAGGTTATGGAGTGCGAGACCTTGGTTCCACTTTCTGGTCTGGAAGCAAGCTTCCGGCCAATCCGCAGCCGAAGCCGCGCCGGAAATAACAAAGGTCCGCCCCACGGCAGGGCGTTCGTGTATGACCGCTCCTTAAGACGTCTGATTCGGATGTTCGTTTTAGCGGCTGCCGTTGCGCTTGACCAGCTTATCTACAACGTCGATGAGGGTGTTAAGTTTGTAATCCGTCTCTTGAAAGCGCCGGTTGGTTTCTTCGCCTAGCCTTTCAAGGCTGGCGGCAAGCGACAAGCCGACGTCCACAAGGGTTCTGAAGCGTTCTTCGTGCTTTGACTGCGTTTCCAGGATGGCCTGGATGGTGACGTCATGCTTGGCCTGCGTTTCCAGGATGGCCTGGATGGTGACATCATGCTTGGCCTGCATTTCCAGGATGAACAGGATGGTTTTTTCCACGTCCATAAAGCGAATTTTACCACGGTGAGCGCCAAAAGCGCTAAACCGGTACGCTGTTATAATGGCAAAGCCTGAGCCGATGAATTCAAACTTTTCCAAGAGCGCGCTCGAAGAAATCAAAGCCGAGATAGAAGCCTTTTTGCGATCGGGCGGGAATCCGGTCGCAATCGAAGATGGCCGGGAGCTGTTTGACCCTGCCAGCGCGGAATGGCGGCTGACGCTTGAATTCGGCAAGTTGTTGCTTGAAGCTTGGCAACCCGGACGCTCGATGGTGCGGCGCATCGAGGAGGTGGCCTACCGGGAACCGTCCAGCATGGGACTGTTCGTTCGCAAGCCGGGAAGCCGCGTCACCACGGTTCTCGAATTGCGCCCGTCCGGTCAAAGGGGCGAAGCTCCACAGAGGAAATCGCGTGATGCTTTCCGTTGTGAGCTGTTGGCTTTTCTCGAGCAGCAGTACCCCGATTGGCGCTTTGACAGGGTGAGCAGCCGCTCGAACCGCGAGCATTCGTTTTCCGCATGGTACGCTCGCGGCATGGCGAGGCGCGGCAGGAGCGCGTGGGCGTTCATCGGACTCACGGCCTCGGAATCCCTTGCCGCTTCGGACGCGGCGCTCGCGTATGGCCTGAACTGGTTTGACACGCTGCGCCGGACTCGCACCGAGTTTGTGATTTCTGGACTTAAACTTTTCCTTCCATCTTCTGCCATCGAGATCACAGCGCACCGGGCCGCTTGGCTGAATCCACAGGCTGTCAATGTTCAGATATTTCAATGGCCCGGCGCGCCGGGCCGGCTCGAGCCTGTGGACTTGAAGGACTATGGCAACGTGAAAACTCGACTCACGCCGCGAAAACGCCCTGATCTGTGGCTTGAACGGCATCGCGAGTTTATAAACCGCATCTTTGGCGATTTGCTGTTGTGCTTAGACCTCGTTCCGGCTCCCCGCGGCCAGGGGCTTTCGATCCGGGTACAGGGGATTGAGGTTGGCCGGCTGGAGGGGCAGGTTATCCCGCGGCTGAGCTGGGGATTAGAAGGCGGCGAGAGAGTATACAAGGAAGGACAATCGGGAGCGCTCCGCGAGTTCATACGCCGCGTAATCGAAGTTCGAAGCGCCGGCTCGAAAGAGAAAGCCGATCCGCTTTATCGCTTGCAGCCGGAGCGATGGCTCGAGTCTATCTTAGTGCGGGACGTGAGCAGAATCGATCCTGCGCTCAGCGCGTGCGATGCTTATCCCCAAGTCCCGGCGTTTTCCGGCGGGGATCGCGGCGTTGTGGATATCCTGAGCGTGCTCCGGGACGGCAGACTCGCGGTGATAGAGCTCAAAATCGACGAGGATATCGTGCTGCCATTTCAGGGTCTTGACTACTGGATGCGGGTGAAGTGGCTGAACGAGCGGGCGCAATTCCGCCCGGCGGGTTATTTCCCGGGGCTTGAGCTGACTCAAGCGGCGCCCCGGCTTTACTTAGTATCTCCAGCCTTCCGGTTTCACTCGTCGAACGAGCGCCTCATCTATTACCTGCACCCGTCAATTGAAATCATCAAGACCGGCCTCAACCAGCAATGGCGGGAAGAAATTAAAGTCCTGTTCCGGCGCCGTGTGCATCCTTACGATCCGGCCGCTCAGCTTGATCCGCCGTTGCCGCCCGGCTTGCGGCAAAAAGCGTAATGCGCAGGGGCGGAATATGGGAGCCATCGTGGTGAAAGGAGCCGGTTCAGGATGGCGGATGGGATGCGGCGGGCGTACTTGAAGCGCAGGTATTCTTCCGTAAGGATCGCCACGTTTGAAAAGCACGAGCCTAGCAGACAAGCGAATTCCTCGCGATCAAAGCCGGCGTGGGCTCCTGCTTCATTGCGAAACTGGCCACGCAGCCGCGCCAGCCAGTCCTCAGCGTTCCAGGCAATTTTTTGCCAGGTGGAAGCGTCGAACGAACCGAGATAGCCTACAAGGCGAGTGCGATTCGGCACTCCGGCATAGAACCATCCTCCGGGGAGCAGGACGCGGCTTGCTTCAGCAACGGCTTGCGCGGGATCACCCACATGTTCGAGGGAATGGAGAGCGACGGCAAAATCGAAAACGCCGGATCTGAACGGGAGCCGGAGCGCGTCTCCCAGAACTACGCGGCGCCTGGATCTTAGCGAGAAACGGTTTTCTACATCGATTCCAAATACCCTGGCGCCGAGCGCGCTGCCAATGTAGGCAACCTCATCGCCGTTCCCGCAGCCGATGACCACTCCTGTGGCGTTTTGACGGTTTCCGATTTTAGCCCGCAATTGCTCGCAGCAATGAGCTACCATTGCGGCCGCTGAAATGGCGTCGTCACTCATGGAATTTCAAAAGGGAAAGAAGGCTTGAGGATAGGAGCGAGTCAGTTCAGGACGACAGGCGAAACCTATTTTTACTATCTTGCTAAGCGAAGATGTGATGCATCACTCGCGTCATTGGAGGCGCTAGCTCGTTACCGCAGCACGACCAAGGGGTTCTCGGCCGCAGCAGCGGGCGGCGCAACCTCCGGTTTCGATGTGAGGCCGGCTGTCTTGTCCGCCACAAATCGCTCGATCTCTTCAAGCAGCGCGGGAACGATCTCCTCTTCCTTGACCCTGCGGATGGCTTTCCCTTCTCTGTAAATCATGCCGTTTCCCCGCCCTGCCGCTACACCCAGATCGGACTCCCGCGCTTCTCCTGGTCCGTTCACAGCACAGCCCATCACGGCCAGTGATAAAGGCATTTTGATGTGCGCTGTGGCCTGCTCAATTTCCGCAGCGATTTTGAACAGATCGACTTCCAATCTTCCGCAGGTGGGGCAAGCTACCACCACGGGGCCGCGGCTGCGCAACTCCAGTGATTTTAAGAGCTCGTAGCCGACGCGAATCTCCTCGACAGGGTTAGTAGCCAGTGAAACCCGGATCGTATCACCGATGCCTTCAGCCAGAAGCATGCCCATCCCGACACAGGATTTCACCGTGCCCGTGAATTGCGTTCCCGCCTCTGTGATTCCGAGGTGCAACGGGTAATCAACTTGTTTCGAGAGGAGCCGGTAGGCCGCAACAGCGAGCTTTACGTTGGAAGCTTTTAAGGAGATGATCGTGCCGGTGAAGCCGAGGTCTTCCAGAATCTGGATGTGATAAAGGGCGCTTTCCACCATCGCTTCAGGCGTGGGATAACCGTACTTTTCCAGCAGCCGCCTTTCGAGCGAGCCTGCATTCACGCCTATGCGGATCGGCACGTGCTGCTCCTGCGCCCGGCGAACGACGGTTCGGACCTTTTCCGCGTCGCCGATGTTGCCGGGGTTGATGCGCAGCTTGTCGATTCCGGCGTCTAGAGCCATGAGAGCAAACTTGTACTGAAAATGAATGTCAGAGACCAGAATAGAATCAGGGCAGAGTTTGCGGATTTCAACCAGAGCCTTGGCGGCTTCGATGTCAGGCACGGCAAGGCGCACGATTTCGCAGCCGGCCGCCTCCATCTCATGAACCTGCGCCACCGTCTTCTCAACATCCCGGGTATCCGTCTTGGTCATCGACTGCACGGCGATAGGGGCGCCGCCGCCGACGGTCAGCCGCCCGACTTTGACCGGCCGAGTCTTGCGGCGGGGCGGAAAGTGCTCGGTGTCGCTAAAGTTCATGGCTCAACTCCTCGGTAGTCCCGTCTCTAACAGATTGCTGAAAAACGTTCCCGAGCGGTGTCATTCCGAGTGCAGCGAGAAATCTCACGCTGAAAATGAATCCCTTGCGAGATTCCTCGCTGCGCTCGGAATGACAGGCTAGGCTATTTTTTCAGCAACCCCCGAAATGGCGGCGCATGTTCAGTAGCGCCCAATAGCCTTTACGATGTCATTATACGTCACGAATACAACGAGCAGCAGCAACAAAAACAGGCCCGCCTGAACGACGCGCTCTTTCATTCGCAGGCTTAAGTCCCGCCGCATCATTCCCTCAATCAGGAGCAGCAGAATCATGCCGCCGTCCAGAATAGGAATCGGCAGCAAGTTGAAGATGCCGAGCTGCAGACTGATAAAGGCAACGAGGGTAAGCAGGTCCGAAATCCCGGCGCGGTATGCTTCGCCGGAAATCTGTGCGATCCCGATCGGCCCTGAAAGCGACCGCGCAGACATGCGCCTGCTCAGGATTTTCTTAAGCACGACGAATGTTGCTGTGGTGCTTCGGACGTTATCATCAATAGACGCAGTGATGGCGTTCGTCCAGGGAAGTTGTCTGACGACCATATCGGTGCGCGCGGTCACGCCGATAAGCCACCGGCTCTGCCCTGAAACCGATCGATGCGCCGGCTGCAATTTGACCTTGAAGTCTTTACCGTCGCGCTCGACCGTGAGTACCACGGGTTTGCCGGCGTCTGACTGCAGCGCGGAGGCGAGACGCTGCCAGCAAGGAACGCTTTCTGAGCCGACCGCGAGCACCTTGTCTCCCGGCTCGAGCCCGGCGCGGCCGGCAGGCATGCCCTGCTCGACGCCGCCGACAACGCTTGGAAGGCAGGGATATAACCCTGCGTAGCCTATCTGGTTTACCCCTTCTGCCTTCGGAACCAAGGAGATATTCAGCAAGTGGCCGTGGCGAAGCACTTCCATGGGGATAACTTGTCCAATCGTGGTGAGGATCTTCAGTTGCAAGTCTTCCCATTTCGGATGTTCCAAATTACCAGCGCGAACGATCACGTCTCCCGGCTCTAGACCCGCCGCGGAAGCGGGAGAACTGGGCTGCACGTCTCCAATGCGGGCGGGTTGTTCTTCGTAAGCCGGCTTTTGGTAATGGTAATGGTATAGGGCCGCCAAAATCACGAACGCAGTCATAATGTTCATGAACGGACCCGCTACGGCGATAAAAAATCGCTGCCATCTCGGATGCGCGAGAAAGTCTCCGGGGTCATCCTTGTGGGGTTCGGATGGGTCTTCGCCTGACATCTTGACGTATCCACCGAGCGGGAGAATGCTGAGGCGGTAATCGGTTCCGCCACGCTCGAACCCGGCAAGGCGCGTGCCGAAACCTAACGAGAAAACCAGGACCCTGACGCCAAAGCGCTTCGCGGCGATGAAGTGGCCTAACTCGTGGACGAAAATCATGAAGCCTAGAACCACTGCCACCACAACGATGTCGGTAACAACACTGGAAAGAACGTTCAAACTAAGCTCCTTGCCGCACGCAGTCAGCAGCAATTTCGGCTGCCCAGAGCCGGGCGTCGTGGTCACACTCGATCACATCGCCGATACAACTGAAACGCGCCTGGGGCGCTCGCCGCATGACTCTTTCAATGATGCTGGGAATGGATGGGAAAGATATCCGGCGGTCCAGGAACGCGCTGACGGCCACCTCGTCCGCGGCATTCAGCACGCAGGGAAGACATCCACCCTCTTCAATCGCCGCCCGGCCGAGCTCCAGGCACGGGAAACGGCGGATGTCGGGCTGCTGAAAGTTTAAATGGCCTATAGCCGCCAGATCGAGCGTCAGGGCGTCGTCGCTAGCCGTCAGACGCTCAGGATAAGTCAGAGCGTACTGAATGGGGATCCGCATATCAGCGACCGCAAGCTGCGCCATGACACATCTATCGTCAAATTCTATCATGGAATGAATGATAGACTCCGGGTGGATGACCACCTCGATTTGCTTTGGGCTCAGGCCAAACAACCAATGCGCTTCGATTATTTCCAACCCTTTATTCATCAGCGTGGCTGAGTCCACGGTGATCCGGCCGCCCATTCGCCATACTGGGTGGTTGAGCGCCTGGCCGGGAGTAATGGACTCAAATTTATGAATCGGGGTCTCGAGGAACGGCCCCCCGGAGCCGGTCAAGATTAGCCGGCGGACTTCCCTGGATGCGCCCGTGCGCAGGCACTGATGAATCGCACAGTGCTCGCTGTCGATGGGGAGAATCCCGGCGCCGCTTTTGGCCGCCTCGCTTGATACCAGACCTCCAGCGACAACCAACGTCTCTTTGTTGGCCAACGCCACTCGCTTCCCCGCCTGAACCGCCGCAAACGTGGCTAGCAGCCCTGTCACGCCGTGAGAAGCAGAGACTACGGTGCTCACTTCCGGGAGGGTTGCTGCTTCCGCCCGTCCCTCAGCCTCCGCGGTAATCCGGACCGGCTGGCAGTACCCCTGCGCTTCAAGCGCCCGGCGAAGCGGTTCAACCGATTCCCACGAGCCTACAGCGGCAAGCAATGGCTTGAACTCAGCAATCTGCCGCGCCAACAATTCCACGTTCTTGCCGGCGCACAGGGCGATCACTCGAAACCGGTCCGAAAGACTTCTGACAACCTGCAGGCAGTTCTCACCGATTGAGCCGGTCGAACCCAAAACACACAAGCCTTGAATCATCCGCGCTCTCCGCGATTAATGCAGGATATCCCGAAGGATTAATGCTAGCCACAATACGGGCGCTCCGAACAACATGCTGTCGATGCGGTCTAGAATTCCGCCGTGGCCGGGAAGAACGGCGCCGGAGTCCTTGAGGCTTGCCGCCCGCTTGAACGCCGACTCCGTCAAGTCTCCGGCCTGCCCCGCCACAGCTACAGCCAGAGCCAGCAAAAGCGCTACCTTCCAGTCGTCTGTTCGCCAAAACCATCGCGCATAAGCTGACCCGAAAATAAGGCTGGCGGCCAGCCCCCCAATGGCTCCTTCGACGGTCTTGTGGGGTGAAACCTTGGAGAACATGGGCGTATGCCCCAGAAGACGCCCAGTAAAGTACGCGAAAATATCGCCGGCGACAATTACGACGAGCAGCAGAAACACTAACTGCCGGCCGTCGGCAAGCGCGGAGCCGAGTCCTGAGAACCGTAATGGAAACAGGCAGGAGAGATTGAAGGCCACGTACAGTACCCCCAGGACCGTGATCGCCGCGCTTCCTGAATAACCATGCAAATCGGCGCTTTCCCAAATTCCGACCGCAAGCATCACCAGGCTTATCAGGGCTACTATGATTAGAGCTAAAAGCCCCTTATTCTCTAGTCCCGGCCACTGCGCCAAGCACACCAGCGCTCCGGCCGCATAGCCCATGACTGCGTAGGGTTTCATGCCTGCAAGTCGTCCAATTAGGAAAAACTCATGAAGAGCGCCCTCAACCAACGCGACTAAAGCCGCCATAAACAGCCAAGGTGGAGACCAGCCGGCCAGGTATAGAACCGGAACCAGGATACACACGGCTGTCAGAACGCGCTTTTTCATTGGGTTGATGGGATTGCCGGCGCCCCTCTGTAGTTCATTATCAAGATGCCCAGGCCAGGAAACGGCTCACAGCGTCAGACATGCTGCTTAAGCAAGTCCCAATCCACCGTAACGCCGTTCACGCTTCTGATAGTCGAGGACCGCCTGGTAAAGGTGCCGGCGTTTGAAGTCCGGCCACAGCGTTTCCGTCACCCAGAACTCTGCGTATGCAATTTGCCATAGTAAGAAATTGCTGAGGCGCATCTCTCCGCTGGTCCGAATTAAAAGATCGGGATCAGGAAGGCCGGCGCTATAGAGATGCTGGCTGATCGACCGCTCGCTCATTTCGACCCGCTTGCCTTGCTTTAGTTTGCGTGTGAGCTTCCGAAAAGCATCCACCAGTTCAGCACGAGAGCCATAATTCAAGGCCAGCGTCAGTTGCAGGCCTGCATGCCGCTCTGTTGCACGGAGGGCCATGCGCAGGTCCTGCTGGACCGTCTTGGGAAGCTCGTGGATGCGCCCGATCACTCTGAGCCTGATTTGGTGGCGCTTCATCTCCTCCATTTCCTTTTTCAGGTACTCGCGTAATAGCTCCATGAGCAGATGAACTTCCGCCTGGGGACGTTTCCAATTCTCTGCGGAGAATGCATACAGCGTTAGATAAGGAATACCGAGCCGCCGGCATGCCTCCACTCCTTGCCGCACGGCGCGCATGCCCGCCTGGTGGCCGGCGATTCGCGGCAAACGGCGCTTCTGCGCCCAGCGGCCGTTGCCGTCCATGATGATCGCAATGTGCTGCGGGAGGCGGCGAAGATCAATTTGAGGAAGCAGCGTTGCGTCACTAATCCTTTGGGTCACGTGGGAGTGTTTGAATGCGTTTGGGAATCAGCCCTTCCGGCCGTAGTATCCGTCACGGTATACCAGCTTATACTTCACCTGCTTGCCATTTTTGTTCACAATCCGCAACGGATTTCCCTGCTCATCCACCAACTCTACTCGAAGCTTGTGGTATTTGTTATTAGCATTGGGATCCGCGGGATTGAAACCCAGGCTATATTCCGTTCTCAACTGCGCTGCTATTTGATGATAAATGTCCGGCAGTTCTCCCTCGAAGCGCGGGAAATAAGCTTGACCGCCCGAATACTTTGCGATGTAGTCCAACCCGTTGCGCGCTTGCCAATAATCGATGTTCTCTCCGCCTGGCATTCTTACCGCTAACCATTCCAGGATGCTCACAGGATAAATCGGCGTTGTCGAGGCCTTCGCAATCTTGAGCATCTGACTATAGTTCAGCTTGCTGAACGTATCAAAACCACTGCAAATGGCCACGATGGCCTTCCGGCCTTGAATATGGCTCATGCGGTTGATTAAGAACGCCAGCGCGTCATACAGGTTGTCCTCGGAGAAGGTAGGAAATTGTAACTGGTTGAGGGCGCCTTCCACCTCCTGGCGGTTCTGCGTGAAATCTGTCAGGATATGCGGCTGCATGTCAAAAGACACGGCCGCCACCCAGTCGCCAGGCTTCATGATATTTACGAAGGTGTAAGCCTCTTCGAGCGCCTGGTAAAGTAAGGGCCAATACTCGTTGCTGAACTCGACAAGAAGCGCTACCGTGAGCGGGGCCTGAATCGACCCAAAGTTGGTGACACTCTGCTGAACGCCATCATCGTACACCCGAAAATTTGACTTTTGCAGGTTTGTGATTGGGTCGCCGCTTGCGTCTTCGACCAGGACGTTGAGGTTCACCAGGTTGGTCGAAGTAGAAAGCGTATAGATTTGTTTCGGGTTTATCTTTTCAGGCTTATTTTGTTGGGGGAGCGGAGCCGATGGAGTCTGAGCGGGCGGCGTTACGGTCTCCCCGGGCTGTTGCTGGGGTCCCTGTTGCCCCTTGTGTTTGGGAACAATCACGGTCTCGCCGGGCTGTTGGGTTGGGCCCTGCGAAGATTGCGGAGCTGAGTAAGCGCGTGGAACGCCGTACCAGGCTATGAGAATAGCAACTCCGGCGATAAGCCGGCAAACGTTTTGCCATCTTGCGGATGCCATGCTCGCCTGCATCTCCCTGCCTGCATTTTGTATGATGCCACTGCACCCCGGTGCGGTCAACCATCCCCCCAAGAAATAGCAGTCAAGTTTAAAGCGCATTCTGCCGAAGGATGCCATGAGGAGGCGGCTTAGTGTAGCGCAGCCTCAGAGAACCGGCTGATCCGTTGTTAATGGGACGGACGGAGCACATGGCCGGACGGTGAGATCAGCAGGTCTAAAGATTTAGCGCCTGCGCCAACTCGCCGGCAGCAGTTACAGAAAGAGATGGCCCGATAACCGGTATGCCGGCTCTAAACGGGCCTTATATTAAATTTGGTTAATATCTATAAAATGACTTGACAGATTGAGATAATCTGGTATTCTCAGAAGGCATAAACGGGAAGTGTCCAGTAGGCAGCTTAGCTCCCGTTTCAAATCTTAGGCTCTACCTCCAGCGGGTCGTATTCGATCCGAATTTCACCCTTGGAGGGGAGTCTAATGAAAAAGCAAGCGGTTTCAGTTTTTTTTGCTGTTCTTATCGTATTGGCAAGCGTCAGTCTTCGCAAAGCATTAGCTAACGCAGCAAGCGCTGCAAGTCCATGGCAGAACACAAACCTCAACACGACGTTCCAGTCTTCGACGGCGCAGGCAGTACACTTCGGCTCCGCGCCAGTACCCGCATCGCCGAATCATCGCACAGTGGCCATGGGTTCTTCGCCGGTTCCGATACCGCCGTACCGCACAGTGGCCATGGGTTCTTCGCCGGTGCCGATACCGCCGTACCGCATGGTCGCAATGGGTTCTTCGCCGGTTCCGATACCGCCGTACCGCACAGTGGCAATGGGTTCCTCACCGGTTCCGATACCGCCGTATCGCACAGTCGCCATGGGTTCTTCGCCGGTGCCGATACCGCCGTATCGCAGGGCCTAGTTGCTAGGGGTAGTGCCGCGGCAGATATTAATTGGGCGATTGCCGCGGTAGGGGTTGCGCAGCCGCTACGAGTGTGTCAGACTCTATCTCACTCGGAGGGCTGTTCATGATACAGCAGTTCGCCCAGTGGGTAATCCAATACGCCGGTTACTTGTTGGAGATCGTGCTGCTCGGCGCCCTCTTCCGCTCTCAGGTACGCAAGCGGAACATCCCGCTGATCGCGTACGTGATCTCATTTTTCGTAATGGACGCTGTGGCGCGTCCGTATGCGCTCTATCATTTCGGCTTAAACTCCAAACAGTACGCTGACTGCTATTGGATAACAGACGTACTCCTCGTGCTGGCAGCCTTCCTCCTGATCTGCTTTCTCTTCCGGCGGGCAAGCAAGGGCAATGAAGAGTTGTGGTCTTATCTTCGGATGATGCTGCCTGCTGTATTCGTCGTCACGGCCTTTATCTCGGCTTATTCGCTATCTCTTCATTATGACCACCTCTTTACGCGCTTTATCGTGGGTTTGCAGCAGAACCTTTTCTTTGCTTGCCTGATATTGAATACTTTGCTTTACGTGATGCTGCAGTACCTGGAAAATCCAGACGAAGAGTTGAACCTTGTGGTCTGCGGCATGGGAATTGCGCTCGCCGGTCCCGCGGCGGGACTGGCGCTGATGTATCTGACTCCAGGCGGCCAGGACGCCGGCGTGCTGTATGGCTTGGTGACGCCATTTTGCAACCTCGGAGTGTTTGCGTTGTGGCTGTTCGCGGTGACGCGGCCCGCTTCGGCGCAACGGGTTTTTTCCCCAGAAAACGACCGCGTGAGAACGCCTGCGTTTGCGGAAATTCCACTACAAGGAATCCGGTGAGGTAGCGTATGTTCGAAGCGACTTTGATTCTGATTATGTCAGCCGCATTGCTGCTCTTCTATTTGCAGACGGCGTGTCAGAAGATATTGCGGCGGCGGGCGCATCAGGAGTTCTATCACTCCATTGTCAACGCAAATCGCCTGGAGTTTCCGTTCGTGCGGAGCGCCATTCAGGACTTTGACGCGCCGCTGGACTATACCCGGTTCCGAATGCAGTTGAAATGCGATTTTCTGGCGCTTACCTATTTGCTGAAGAACGCAGTGAACTCCAGCCAGCGCCTCTCCAAAGATGAAAAGCTTCTCGCGCTTTACTTCCGGGCGCTGTTCTTTATGCTCGGAGTTTTTCATCTCGGTGGAGTAGGCGAGAAGGTATTCATGATCAAGCTGACGTCTATCCTTCAATATTTCGGGAACGTATTGGGAGAGCGTGTAAGCCAGATTCGCTTCGGCAATATGACGGCTTCGGAGTATCTGCTGAGCCTGTAAGTTCTAACCCACCCTGCTGGCCGCCGGCGCCCTTAATGAGGGGGCGCCTTACCCAAACACTAAAGAAGCATTTCGGATGTTATCTTGAGCCGGTTTGCTCTATTGTTGTCATTCTGAGCCCCTTCGCTCCGCTCCGGGCAGGCTCTTCGTCTGTCATCCTGAGCGAAGCGAAGGATCTATATTTTCTATTTTCCGTGCGGCAAGCAGATGCCTCACGAAACCTGCACTGAGCTTGCAGAGATCCTGCGCTCCGCTCAGAATGACCCGTGAAGGAGCTCAGAGCGATTCGAATAGGGACGAACCGGCTCAGGGAGAATCACAGCATCGCCGTTGCAGCGGGCTTAATTGATCCAGCGGTCCGGGTCGTTCTTTTTATCCTGCTTCCGCATGTAGACTTCAAATTGCTTCCGCCGCCTGGCTCGCCTCCATTGGTCGTAGCGCTGAGACACGCTCAGTGAAGAGATGTGGCTTTTGTAATGAAGAAGGTACAAGGCCCCAAACAGCAGCCCGCCCAAATGCGCCACGTGGCTAACGCCTGAGCTGCCCTGACCAAAGACGCTAAGGAGTTCGATGACGCCGATGATTGCTACGAACCACTTGGCCTTAATGGGAATCAGGAAATACATATAAATGGGCCGATTCGGGAAAAGTGCGCCGTAGGCCAGCATCAGCCCGAAGAGCGCCCCTGAGCACCCAATCGTTACTACAGGACTGTTTGGGCGAAGCACGACGTCGACGAGCCCTGCGCCTATTCCCGTGAAGAAATAGAAAAAGAGGAACTGTTTTCCGCCCCAGAGGCTTTCCAGATCGGGGCCAAACATCCAAAGCACGAACAGGTTGAAAATGATATGAAAGAAACCCGCGTGCAAAAACAGATAGGTTGCAAGCTGCCAGATGAATAAATCATGGGTTACGGCGTACGGCTGAAGGCCGAATAAAGCATAGGGGTAGGCCCAGCCAAAAATTTGCAGCGGAAAATAGGTGAGTACGAAGGCTGCCCCGGTGACGATGAGCAACCACTTCACCTTTGGAGTCAGCGGGGGCCCAAACGAGATGTTATAACCGCGATTATAAGCCATTATGTTGAGAGTATCACAACATCGTTTCTTGCTATGTATCTCTCATCTGTCCCGTCATGGCTCTGTCAAAGTCGGGAACCATTCGCCCTGCAAACCCTTCTCTTGTAGCGCAGGACTCACTTTTCAGCCCCTTCGCTACGCTCAGGGCAGGCTCTGCGGCGTTTCATCCGGCAGAAAAACCGCATCGTTATGAGGCGAACGCTGCGCACCAAGAGGATCAGCCGTGACTTTGACGGACCTCACACATTCCGCTACGCGGGCCTTTTTCCCGCACGAGCGGGGAGGAGCTGGAGTGAGAGGGCGGCATGGCTGGCTATCAGGCCACATGGCCCATCTTGCCCGACCGGTAGTCGTCAACGGCTTGCTGCAGTTCTTCGCGCGTATTCATCACAAAGGGGCCGTAGCTTGCTACTGGCTCGTCAATGGGTTCACCACTCAGGGCAAGAAGGGTAGTCTCTTCTTTTGCTTCAAGCAGCACGCGCTCTCCGGCCGGACTAAGAAGCGCAAGCTGAGCTTTTCCCTTGAGCGGTTGTGAGGCATTCATCACGACGTCGCCCCTCAGCAGGACAAGTCCTGAATTGTGGCCGGACGGCAGGTTCAACTCCACGCGGTCTCCCGCACTCAGGCGCACGTCGAACAAATTAAGAGGCGTTACGGTGTGAGCAGGCCCCTTAATGCCATTCAACTCGCCGGCGATGATCCTCGCGTAAGCGTGCGGTCCGAGTTTAACGGTGGGGATTTGCTCCTTCAGTATGGCCTGGTAGCGCGGCCGGGACATCTTGTAGGCCCTGGGAAGGTTCACCCAAAGCTGGATCATCTCGAACATACCACCCTGCTTGGCGAATTCGCGTTCGTGCTGCTCCTCGTGCACTACGCCGGATGCGGCGGTCATCCATTGCACGTCTCCGGGGCGGATTGTGCCGGAATTCCCGGCTGAGTCTCTGTGCTCCACAGCTCCCTGATAGGCAATCGTCACTGTTTCGAAGCCGCGATGCGGGTGTTCTCCCACGCCGTGAGGGAGATCGGAAGGTTTGAAATCAGTCGGCCCAGCGTAGTCCAGCATCAGGAATGGATCGATTTCTTTCTCGACTCCATTGGACGGAAACAGATTCCGCACGTGAAAACCATCGCCGACCCAGTGGGTTGAGCCTGGTTCGTATATCCCAAGTACTTTCTTTAATTCTGCCATGTTCGTCTCCTTATCAAATCTTTGGGCGCCGATGGCTGCCCGCGACAGCATCCATTCGATGCTCTTTCAAGAGTTCCTCCGCGCCGCGCCCCAACTTGCGCAGCAAACCGGTCAGCTCAAGGCGCTCCTCGAGATGAAGGGCCACTACCGCTCGCTCCATAGCCCGCTCGTGGTCCGCAAACGCCTTGCGGATCACTCTTCGGCCCTGACTTGTCAGGTGGACGATGCGGGCGCGCCTGTCATTGGCGTCGCCGCGGCGCTGGACAAGCCCCCGCCGCTCCAGCCGGTCGACCGCCGTGGTGATCGAGCCGCTGGTGAGAAGGACCTTCGCTCCGAGTACGTTGACCGGGAGGGGTCCCTTGTTCAGGAGGGCCTCCAGCACTCCAAAATCGCTCAGGCACATGCCCAGCGCTTCAATGCTCCGGTGAGAATGGGCTTCGAGAGCTCGGGCAGCCTTCCATAACACTAGCCACAGGTGAATTCCGGCGGCGCCTGATTTAGAATCCGGGCGGGTTCGTCTTTTCATAGCGGACTGCAGGCTTTTCCCTACCAACGGAACGGCCACGGGGTGGGGATTGCCAGGAACATGAGAAGAGCGCCGAGCAGCGCCATGTTCTTCATAAAATTGATCTTCTCCATGGCGCGCGCCTGTGGTTCTTGAATCTTCCAGAATGCGTGCATCTGGGGCGAAGCGCCCAGCAGGAAAATGATGAGCAAAATGACGCCGGCGAGAGGAAGAACGCCCAGGAACATGCTTAACCCGCCCAGGAGAAGCAAAACTCCGGTTCCCGCCACGGCAGCCTTAGGAGCCGGCGCGCCTTTGCTCTTTACATATCCGCTCATGTAATTTAGATTCTTGAAGTGGTTAATCCCTGCGGAAATAAAGTACCCGCCGAAGATAAGCCTTCCAATGAGGAACGCGATGTTCATAAAATCTCCTTTGTTTGCTTCATTTGGATAATCCTGGTTCGCCTGCGCTAATGTCTCAGAATCCGGCTGCGCTGTCTACCTCAGCCGCCTGCCTTGAGATAGAGATGCTTGATATCAAGTAAAGTTACAGCGCACGAGCGTTGGGCGAGCCGGGCGACCGCCCGGTGATGAAAAGCAGGCCGGAAAAACGCACAAGGGCAGAGCCGGGAGGTTGCTGAAAAAGCCGGCGATGTCATGCTGAGCCGATTCGATCCTATCACTGTCATTCTGAGCGAAGCGAAGAATCGCACGGTAAACTCCGCGAAGCATTTGCTTGTTGTGCTGAAGCGGAAGAGCTTAGATTCTTCGCTGCGCTCTCTCGAAAGTCATTCATACCCCGTCATTCCCGCGTAAGCGGGAATCCAGGATGTTTCGTGCCGGTTTGGACCCCCGCTCCCCCGCCTTCGCGGAGGACACGCTTCGCGGGGGTGACAGGGCATGGCGACTTTCATCTACATGGGTGAGCCGAAGGCTCATGGGGCATTCAGAATGACATGCTCTAAGCTCTTTTTCAGCAAGTTGCCAGAAGGCGGAGGTTTTGCACTGCCCGCTACCAGATTGTTTGGCCGCTTGCGTTTGACCCATCATTATCCCAATAATGGGACTGGGAACCGCTATGGCAACTCTGCGTCGACCTGTGATCGAACCAAAACCCTCCTATGCTCACGGCCGGCAGATTGCCCAGCACATTTTCATGGCGGCGATGGCGCTTGTGGACGTGCGGCGCGCGATGCTGGGCAAGCTGCAATTTGACCATGGCGAGCTCATAGCGGGTAATCTTTCGCTTCCTGTGTTGAGGCCGCCGCGCGTGGTGGCTGTCGGCAAAGCCGCAGCGCGGATGTCCGCAGCGCTGGATGAAATCCTTGGAGGCCGGGTAGAGGCGGGCGTCGTGGTGGCTCCCGTCGAGCCGGGCAGGAGGCGGGAACAATACCGGTATTTTCTAGGCGGACATCCGTACCCCAGCCAAGGCAGCCTGGAGGGAGCGCAGGCGGCCCTTGATCTGGTTTCGGGGCTCACGCCTGATGACTTGGTGGTCTTTTTGATCTCGGGCGGAGGGTCCGCTCTCTTTGAAAAGCCTCTGGATCCGGCGGTGACGCTCACCGCGCTTGTGGAATTCAACCGGCTGCTCGTCACCGGTGATCTCCAGATCGAACAGATTAACGTGCTGCGCAAGCACATCTCCGCAGTGAAGGGCGGAAGGCTGGCGATGGCTGCAAGCCCGGCGCGGCAGCTTACGCTCTATGTCTCGGACGTTCCGGAAGATTTCCCCTCGATGATTGCTTCGGGACCGACCATGCCGGATGAATCCACGTGTGAGCATTGTTATGAGATCGCAGAGCGGAGCGGCCTTACGCCGAAACTCCCGGCGATTATTCGGCAACGATTTGTGGATCGCTCGCTTGAAGAAACCCCTAAGCCCGGCGACGAGCGATTTGCGCGCTCGAGTTACATGTGTCTGCTCTCCAGCCGCGATGCGGTAGAAGCTGCTGTGAGCATGGCAGGCAGCGCCGGTTTCCACGCTGAGATTGGTCCCGGTGCTTGGGACGCGGATTACGATCAGGTCATCAAAAGTTCTTTGGCGTCGCTCGACCAATGCGCGCAGGCTCATCCGGGGCAGCCTGTATGCCTGGTGGTGGGCGGGGAAGTCACCTGCCCCGTGACGGGGCATGGCATCGGCGGCCGCAACCTTTCCTTTGCGCTGCGCGCTGCGCAACTGATCGAGGGCCGCGAGCGCGTGGTGTTGAGCGGCGCCACGGACGGCCGCGACGGCAATAGCCCTTCCTGCGGCGCCGTGGCTGACGGGCACACCATCTCCCGCTCCCACGCGCTTGGACTGGATGCGGCGCAATTCCTGGCCGAAAGCGATGCTTACCACTTCTTCCGGACGCTCGGCGATACGATTGAAACGGGTTTCACTGATAATAACCTGCGCGATTTGCGCCTGCTGATGAGCTTTGAGTGATTGCAGGCCAGGTCAAGCGATCAGGTTTTCCGGTGGCATACCGGGCGTGGGTTGCAAATAAATCAAAGAGGAGAACACGATGCCGCAATCGATCGGTTTTATCGGATTGGGAATCATGGGCCATCCGATGGCCTTGAACTTGGTGAAGGCAGGACATTCATTGACCGTGTACAACCGGACGAAGGATAAGGCGAAACCGCTCGAACAGGCTGGGGCGCGAGTGGCCTCGACTCCGGCTGAGGCGGCTCGCGAAGCAGACGTCGTGATGACCATTGTTAGCGACACGGCGGCGATGGAAGAAATCGCCCTCGGCAAGAATGGTCTGCTTGAGACGCTGCGCCGTGGTTCCGTGCTCATCGATTCGAGCACCATAAGCCCGGTGGTAAGCCGTAAGCTCGCCTGCCACGTCGCGGGCAAAGGAGCGCAGATGCTGGACGCTCCGGTTACCGGCAGCAAGCACGGGGCTGAAAAGGGTGAACTCACCTTCATGATCGGCGGTGAGCGCCAGACGCTGGACCGCGTCCTGCCCATATTGCAGGCGCTCGGCAAGAAGCATATCTACTGCGGTCCGAACGGAACTGGGTTGGCCGCTAAGGTAGCGCAGAACGCTATTCAAGCCACAATGGTTGAGGTTTTCTGCGAGGGATTTGTGCTGGCGGCGAAGGCGGGCGTAAAGCCGCAGATTATGTTTGAGATTATTCAATCGAGCATGGCGCGCGCCAGCCTGACGGATTTCAAAGCGCCCTTCATATTCAAAGGCGATTTCACCCCGTATTTCCCATTGAAATTGATGCACAAGGATCTGGAGCTGGCCATGCAGACCGCCTACGCGCAGAACGTCGCCATGCCGACCGCCGCAGCGGTGAAGGAAGTTTACGGGGCAGCCAAGGCCAAGGGGCTCGGCGATCAAGATTATGCCGCCGTTATCACTTTCCTCGAAGAGATAGCCGGGGTTCAGGTGCGGATATCTGAATCTGCCGCGAAAGCTTAGCAGGTTGTTGAGAAAGGGCTTGGGCCGTATCATTCTTCACTGTGTTAAGAATGACGGACGAAGAGCCGCTTCGAAAATATCCCGTAGCGCCGGCATCTTGCCGGCAGAGGCCGCCGGGACGGCGGCGCTACACTGCTCTCCTGTAATTGAATTCCAGAAACTCAGCTTGTATTAGGGCTCTCGTTATATGCCCGCCTCCTTGTTGACATTAGGCGAATAAAAAGCGAAACTGAGCTTAACCTCAGCAAGGAGGTAAGTTCGCATGGAAAACCAGTCTTTGCCTTTCCCCGCCGCGCCGCTCACCGGCATCGCTCGTCTGGCTGCCGAAAGCCCGCAGGTGCGCGAGCGGGCAGACGTTCAGTTCTTTTCGCTGCCGGCTCGCTCGGTGTTAAAC
>JBOGJZ010000222.1:0-5070 GCA_050745645.1 Terriglobia bacterium
ACCGGACCGAGGGTCAGCACAAAGGCTAAAGCCGTCACCGGCCCCACGCCCTTCTGCTCCATCAGCTCCACCGCCTCCTGCCGGCGCTCCGCCTCGGTTTTCACGGCCAGATCCAGCGCCTCAATCCACGGCCCCAGACTGCCCAGCAGGTCCAACAACTCCTGCCGCCGCCGGCTGGCCCAGGGACCCAAGGCCAGCCCCTTCAACTCCGCCTAGCCCCGCGCGCTCCACAGCTTCCCCTTGCGGCACAGCCCCTGGCTCATCGCCAGGAAGTGCAACTGCTTCCTCACCGACGTCTGCATCCGCACCAGCTTGTCCCGGTGCTTCAGCAGTTGCCGCGGGTCGCGCTCTTCGGGCCTCGGAACCCAAACCCTCGGGAATCGCTTCGTCAGCAGCAAATCAAGCAGGTGCTCGGCATCCCGCGTGTCGGTCTTCTGCCGCCGCACGGCCCGGGCCCGAATCTCGGCCGAATCCCCGACCCATAACTCGTGACCCAGCTCCGCCACCATCCGCTCGAACCATTGCGTGTATCCCGTCGCCTCGATCCCGATCAGCGACGGCTTCGGCTGGCTCAAGTAAAACGCTCTGGCTTCTCCACTCTCATGTTTCAACCGACGCGTCACGACCTCGCCGGTCTGTATCTCCAACCTCGCAATCATCGAGTAGCGCGAATGCAAATCACATCCGATAATCGACATGTTCGGCTCCTTTCCCGGCAGCCTTGGTCGGGACTACAAACCAAGCCTACCGGCCCTAAGGAGCCGACGCCATTATGGAATCAGAGTTCACTTCTTAGCCCTGCGGCGTTTCCAGGCCTTGAAAGGCTTGCAGGAGCATTCCCACGCTCCTCGCTATCAACCCCATCAGACTCCCGCCGAGGTCGAACAGCAGGCTGTCGAACTCCGCCGCCGGTTGCCGGCCTTTGGCTCTCGCCGCTTCATTCGTGAGTTCGACCTCCCCTCGAGCCATGGCGCCCTGGAGCGCATCCGGCACGCTCGCAGCCTCATCCACCGCCGCCGCAAGAAGTATCAGCGCAAGCAGGACTTGGCCGCCGTCAAAGTCACTTGGCGGCTCTTTCAACGGACTCCTATTACACAACGCTAAGGCGCACCCTTGCGGAGGAAGTTCCGGTCTGTAGCGGCAACCCCCGGTTCAATGCGATGAAGACGGCGCAGCAGAAGCCTTGGAAGATGGTTTGAGGTCCTTGGCGGAGTTCGAAGCCAGCACTCGCCGGTGACTGATATGGCGCCGCGGGGTACTCCGGTCTCTAGCCAGCACGTGCCGGCGTCTAGTGTGTCCCCGCCGCAATGGCCGCGCGTTGCGCCTGATTGGAAGCAAGCGATAAATCAGAAGTCTTTTACCAGCGATCAGGTGGGAGCTCCGCAGCCCATTCCAGCGCCGAATTTGGTACGTAGTCACATCAAAGCGGTCCGCGATAAGATCGAGGTTATCGCCGCGCCGGATGCGGTAATAGTAGCGGCGGCGAACCGTGTGTGACGAAGCCATCAGCTCTCTGGTTGACTCATACCGGGAGCGAGGGATCAACAGAAGGGCATGCTCAGCGATAGGGTCGGAGGAGCCTAAATGGTTGGCCTCGATCAGCGCTGCTATGGTGACGTGGTTGCGGCGGGCAATGTCCTTCAGCGTGTCTCCAGTTTGAATCCGGTAAGCCCGCCAGGCGAGGCGGTCCGCAGGCGGAACCAATGCGATGCCTTTTTCGAAAGCCTGTTTCATGCCGGCAGGCAGGTTCAGAAGGAAGCCAGGATCGGCAGGGGGCGTGATCCATCCCTTCAGGCTCGGATTAAGCTGCGCCAACTCATCCGGCGGACAGCCTATGAGGCCGGCAACCAGACGCAGATCCGTGGGAACGCTCACCGGCACGCGGTCAACTTTGAGCTGGGCGCCCGCTGGGACTGAGAATCCGTATGCTTGCGGGTCTTTCGCGATCAGCGCCGTAGCCAAAAAGATGGGCACGTAGTTTTCGGTTTCCGGGGGCAGGGCGTGCAGTTTGCGGAGAGTCCAGAAATCCGCATAGCCGGTGCGTTGGATGGCCCGTTGCACGGTGACGGGGCCGCTATCATAGGCCGCCATGGCTAGATACCAATCTCCGAACATGTGGTAAAGATCCATCAGGTGCTTGGCCGCCGCCTGGGTGGACTTGAACGGGTCCTCGCGGTCATCAACCCATCGATTGTCTTTCAATCCGTAAAGCGCTCCCGTGCTTCTCATAAACTGCCATATCCCTTTAGCGCCCTTGCTCGAAACCGCGTGGGGATTCAAGGCGCTTTCGCTCGCGCCCAGATAAATCAGGTCCTGCGGAGCGCCTTCCTTGCGCAGCACCGCGGAGATCATGGGTTGATAGGCGCCGAGGCGCTTGAGGATGTTATCGATGTATCCGCGGGCGTGCTGCTGCATGTAAGCAATGACGCCGGCCACGTATTCATTTGAGATCAGGGGGATATCCGAGTGGACGGAGTGCATTTCCTGCTCGACGCGGCGCGCCACAGCAGGATTCACCGGGAACGTGAGCCCGGCGAATGATTCGATGGGCGCTGGCACGTACTCATGCTCGCTCAGCGAATTTCCCTGCGCGAGGGAGGCCGCCTCAACCCGGTTGATATTGTCCGCCAGCATATCAAATGCCTGGCTCAGGCGGTCATTGTCACGAACATCGAATTTGGACTCGAGGAGAACACTAAGCGCCCTGTCAAATTCATGCTTGGCCTGCCCCAGATCTCCGGACTGGTAGTCATCGAGCCCTTGGGTATACTCGGACTCCGCCCGGTCGATTAGGGCGCCGATTTCGGCCATTTTGTGGGCTGCGGGTTGAGACCCTTTCAGACGGAAGAGAGCAGTAGAAGGCGGGCTAAGCGGCAGTGGAGCAGGCGCCATAGCTGCCGCAGGCAGGCGAGCCAATGGCTGGCGCTTTTCAGCCGTCTGGCAGGAGGCTAACGCCATGACGGCAAAAAAAAGTACGACCGCCTCTGCTCTTCGCAATTACCTCTCCCCCATGGAGTACTGGGAACCTCCCAATGCCTTTGTTGAGTTAAAAGTGGATTTTACCTTGCGCCGGTTCGAGGGTCAATTCAAAACGCTGCTGGGGCGATAACTTACGCATATACTCGCTTTTGCGCCTGACCGAGAACTTGCCGCATCGTCTGCAATGCTCGCTTGCAGCCAGCGCGATCAACGTCGCAATGGGTTACCATGCGCATGCTGGCTGGTGTTACCCCGTTGGCAAGCACCTTCTGCGCCGCCAAGCGTAGGGAAAGCTCGAAGCTGGTGAATCCGCTGCCGCTGACATCCACAAAAAGGATGTTGCTGACCACCTTCGATGAATCGATGGAAATGCCCGGAATTTCCGCCAAGCCCTCAGCCAGGAACTTAGCATTCGCATGGTCGATATGCAGCCGTTTAGGCGATTCTTCAAGCGCTACTCGCGCTGCCGCAGCCAGCACGCCCACTTGCCTCATGCCGCCGCCAAGCACCTTGCGAATCAGGCGAGCTTCCTCGATAAACTTCCGGCTACCAACCAGCATGGAGCCTATGGGCGCTCCCAAGCCCTTGGAAAAACAAAACATCACCGAATCAAACCCGCGTGATAGTTCCGCCACGGAACGCCCCAGTGCGACCGCGGCGTTGAATATGCGCGCGCCGTCCAGGTGAACGGGCAGCCCGGCGGCGTGGACTTGTTTGCAAATCCGCTCCGTTACGTCCGGAGGGCAAACCGATCCGCCTGCTAAGTTCCCCGTATTTTCTACTGAAACCAACCCGGTGCGGGCACGGTTTTGCGTCTTCGCGTGGAGGTGCGGTGCAATAAGGTCCCAAGTGAGAATGCCGTCCGGAGCAAAAATGGGGCGCGCCAAACATCCTGAAAATGCGGCCATGGTCGCCATTTCCGCGTTGTAGATGTGCGCCCGCGCCTCGCAGATAACTTCTTGACCGTGGTGAGTATGCACCTTGATCGCGGTTTGGTTGCCCATCGAGCCGGAAGGGACGAAAAGGCCCTCTTCGCGCTCGAAGATCTCCGCCGCGCGCTCCTGCAAGGCATTCACGGTAGGGTCCTCGCGGTAGACGTCATCGCCTACCTCAGCTTCGGCCATAGCTTTGCGCATAGCTGCATTCGGTTTCGTCACGGTGTCGCTGCGCAAATCAACGATTGGGTTCATCTTGATCTCTCCTTAGAAGCGGAGCGAAGAATCTAAGCCATTCCGCTTCAATAAAACAAACAGATGCTTCGTTTCACTCAGCATGACAAAATCGGCTCTTTCAGCAATCTGCCAGAGCATGGCCCAAGCCGCCCCGGGCTTATGTCAAGAACTGCTGGAAAATCTCGTTGGACACCACCAGAGCGGGATCACTCAGGCTGTACCATCCGTCCCGTTCTACAAGCCACCCCTCGGTTGAAAGTTGCTGTAGCTTCTCCTCCCAATAGCGGAGCGAAACTCCGGCGAGGACGCGCTGAGCGTGGTCCAGGCGCACGCCTTGCCGCTGGCGCAATCCAAGGAAGAAAAACTCTTCGGCGCGTTCAGTGGCAGAGAGAATCTGGCGCCCGGCAAGGGGTGACTCAGCCCGCTCCAACTTACGCTGGTACGCTTCGACCTCAATGAGGTTTGACCAGCGCCGGACGCCGTCAAACGAGTGAGCGCCGGCGCCTAGACCAAGGTAAGGTTTCATTTGCCAGTACTTACAATTGTGCGCGGACTTGAAGCCGGGCCGTGCAAAATTCGAAATCTCGTATTGAACATAACCTGCGCCGGCTAGCGCCTGCCGCGCCAGCTCGTAAGCGGCGGCCATGAAATCGTCATCCGGAACCGCTCCTGCGCAATAAGCGCGGCCGCCGCGCATGATCTCGCCTCCCAGCCTGCTTCTTTCGTCCACCTCGAACAGGTAAACAGAGACATGCTCAGGAGCAAGGTCGATGGCCTCTTCGAGCGTATTCTGCCAGCTCGCGGACGATTGAAAAGGCAAACCTGCCAGCAGGTCCAGATTGATATTCTCAAATCCGGCCCGGCGGGCTGCCGCCACTTGGTCGCGAATGTCCGAAGCAGAGTGCAGGCGCCCTACAGA
>JBOGJZ010000223.1:0-6057 GCA_050745645.1 Terriglobia bacterium
AAAAACTCACTCAGCCTGTCATCCTGAGGAGCCGAAGGCGACGAAGGATCTCGCAAGTCCTTAAAAATAGCAAAAGCAGATTCTTCCCGACTTCGCCGGGACAGGTCGCTCCGCTCAGAATGACAGGAGGCGGAACGTTTTTCAACAAACTGCTAGAGATCTTGCGATTCGGGGAAAACATCAAGCATCTGTAGCGGCCTCCGGCCGCCGCTGGTATTCAAAAATCAAATCCGGCGGCCAGAGGCCGCCGCACCAACTGCAGTTGCCGGTTCTACAATTCCTCAATGACAAGGTGATCGTTCGTGAAGATGCAGATTTGCGCAGCGATTCCGAGGGCCTCTTCCACGACGGTTTTTGCGCCGAGCGAGGTGTGTTTAGAGAGAGCGCGCGCTGCCGCCAGCGCGTAGGGGCCTCCGGAACCGATCGCAACGATGCCGTCATCCGGCTCGATCACGTCGCCGGTACCGCTTACCAGGTAGGTGTTTTTCTGATCCGCGACCAACAGCAGGGCTTCCAGGTGGCGTAGCGCCCTGTCGGTACGCCACTCCTTTGCCAGTTCCACCACCGAACGGCTAAGGTTTCCGTGATATTCGTCAAGCTTCTGCTCGAACCGCGCGAAAAGAGAAAGCGCGTCAGCCGTGCTGCCCGCGAAACCAGCCAGAATCTTGTCATCATACAGGCGGCGAATCTTGCGGGCGTTCTGCTTTACCACGCCTTCGCCCATCGTGACTTGGCCGTCGCCGCCCATCGCAAGATGACCGTCCCGGCGCACGCTGAGGATGGTGGTGGACCGTATCCGTTGTTGTTGTTGGATCAAGAGGCCTCCAGATGGCCATTATAGCAGATGGGAACGGCTCATCTGGGAGGCTGGAAAGTTCCGGGAGGATAAGTTTGGCCGTACTTGGCCTGAAAGCGAAACGTTTCCGCCACCCGCTCGCCGTTGACGTACCGGATCAGGTGCATCGGCGTATCCACATTCTGAACCTGTTGGTAGTCCGTATAAATCTCGGCGTAGTCGTCCCAATCGTGCGTCGCCGGATTTGGCAAACGGTAGGCGATGCGGAGCGGCAGGCGCGTTTCAGTGTCCAGGTACAGCTTCACATCCACTTGCCGGGCGTCCACAATATCGACGATGGCGGCCGGCTGGTTATTAACAAAATCCTGCCCGCCGCTCTGAACCAGCGTTCCGGTCTCGTGAATGAGGCGGCGGAGCACGTTAACCAGCCCGTACCGGTTAGCCTGCTTCCAGGCCTGAAGCTGTTTGTCACTTTGCTCGATCAGGCCATAACGGTCGATTTCCCAGCCCCGGTCGCCGTTATTAATCAGGGTGATGGCCTTCTTCTTGCCGAATCCATAGGAGAGGCGGCGCTTTTCCGGAAATTCTTCGTCGCTCTCGTAATGCACGAATCCAGAGGTTACGCCGTCAGCAATCGAAAAGGCGCGGCCCACCGTCGTCATTGTTTTGAAATTCAGGAAAGCGGCGCCGCCAAGCGCGCTGACAGCCTGATTGAGCAGGGCCTGCGCCTTCGGATCGATGTGCGAGACAGGGACAAAAGGCTTCTGCGCCAGGGCGGGGCGTAGTGAGACCACCGCGACCAGCGTCACGCCAACTGAACAAAGCGCCGCACGCCAGATCGATCGCCGGAACCGCAAAATGAGACGCATCAGCCGCAAGTCCTTATCCAGTGTCGCACAATGAGCGCCTTTGACCGCCATCTCGTATCGCCACATCAAGGGTGGTGGGATTATTGAGCGCGTAAGCGTAGTCGAATATCCCGGCGCAGCCGGGGAGCGATTGCGGGTTCATTGTGTCACCCGCCGGCGGTTCCGGCGCTTTCTACCAGTTTGTTGAAAAACGTTCCGCCCCTGTCATTCTGAGCGGAGCGACCTGTCCCGGCGAAGTCGGGAAGAATCTGCTTTTGCTATTTTTAAGGACTTGCAAGATCCTTCGTCGCCTTCGGCTCCTCAGGATGACAGGCTGAGTGAGTTTTTCAACAAACTGTTAGATAGTTGGACTGCATCATAATTTTATGAACCCGGCGCGCATGGCGTCTTACGGAGGCTCGCTCGTGAAAATCCGGCTTAAGATAAATGGTCAATGGCGTGAGAACGATGTAGAGCCGCGACTGCTGCTGGTTCATTACATTCGTGATGTTGCCGGGTTGACGGGGACGCACGTGGGTTGCGAAACGTCCCTGTGTGGGGCCTGCACCGTGCTATTGAACGGGGACGCCGTAAAGTCCTGCACTTTACTGGCGGCTCAGGCTGACGGAGCGGAAATCACTACCATCGAAGGGCTGGCGAGCGACGGCAAACTCCATCCTCTCCAGGAAGGATTTTGGGAAGAGCATGCTTTGCAGTGCGGCTTCTGCACTCCGGGCATGATTCTTGCCGCCTGTCAGCTTCTGCAGCGTAATCCTCATCCCACCCGCGAGCAAATCCGCAAGGGATTAGAAGGGAACCTCTGCCGGTGCACGGGTTACCAGCATATTGTGAAGGCAGTGGAATACGCCGCACAGAAAATGAGCTGATTGGAGCGTCAACCCCAACCATCGAAAGGAAACCATGACACCAAGCGTGCTAGGCCAGAGGATGAAACGCAAGGAAGATCCGCGCCTCATTCAGGGCCGCGGTCATTACGTGGATGACTTCAAGCTGGATGGCGCGGTGCACATGGCCTTTGCGCGCAGCATCTACGCGCACGCCGGCATCAAGTCCGTGAGCATTTCAGAGGCGCAGGGTATGCCTGGAGTGTTGGATGTGATTACCGGGGCGGATTTAAAGGGCAAGCTTGGCCTCATACCTTGCGCGGCGGGAATCGAAGGCTTAAAGATTCCCGATCACCCGTGCTTGGCAATAGAGAAGGTGTGCTACGTGGGCGAACCTGTGGCAGCCGTAATCGCCACTGATCCGTACAAGGCCCGCGATGCGGCGGAGAAGATCGATATCGAATATGACCCGCTCCCTGCTGTTACCAATCCTGAGTCAGCGCTTCAGCCCGGCACGATCGTAATTCATCCTGAACTGGGCGACAACGTTGCCTTCGTCGCCAAGCTGGAGGGCGGCGAGTGGAAGCAGGTGGAAGGCGACGTGAGCCTGAAGGTCATCAGGCAGCGCCTCATCAACCAGAGAGTGGCGCCTGTCTCGATGGAGACGCGCGGGGTGATTGCCCGCTACTCTCCCGGTGAAGACACGCTGACCGTCTGGTCATCCACCCAGATTCCTCACATTCTCAAGACCCAGCTTGCAATCATGACTGGCGTTGACGAGGCGCGATGCCGGGTTCTCGCCCCGGAGGTCGGCGGCGCGTTTGGAAGCAAGCTCAACGTCTACGCCGAAGAAGGCGTGGCCTGCTACGCATCGCGCAAACTTGGCCGGCCGGTGAAATGGATTGAGAGCCGGCGCGAGAATCTGCTGGCCACGATTCACGGCCGTGACCAGATCAACGATGTTGAAGTGTATGCGCAGCCTGATGGAAAAGTAGTGGGCCTGAAGTGCTGGATCATTGCTGATCTCGGCGCTTATCACCAGCTTTTGACGCCGGCCATTCCCACCTTGACGGCCCTAATGGTCCTCGGCTGCTACAACATCAAGAACGTCTTTGTGGAAACCAAGGGCGTCTTTACCAATAAGATGTCTACAGATGCTTACCGTGGCGCGGGCAGGCCGGAGGCCACTTACATCATCGAGCGCGTGATGGATATTGTGGCGCACGAGCTGAAAATCGATCCGGCTGAAGTGCGCATGAAGAACTTTCCCGCTCCCAAAGATTTTCCCCTTGATCTGCCCACCGGCGTCACCTATGACACGGCCAATTATCAGCGGACGTTGAAGAAGCTATTGAAAATGTCCGGCTACTCGAAGTTACGCCGGGAGCAAGAGAAGTTGAGGAAGCAAGGAAAGTATTTAGGGTTGGGACTTTCGACTTACGTCGAGATTTGCGCGATGGGACCTTCCAGCAGAATGCCGGCGGGAGGCTGGGAGTTTGGCTCAGTGAAGGTTGATCCGACAGGCAAGGTCACCGTGCTGAGCGGGACTTCGCCGCACGGACAAGGCGAAGAAACAACATTTGCGCAGATCGTTGCCGCAGTTCTCGGCATTCCGTTTGATGACATCACCGTTTTTCATGGGGATACTTTCCAGGTGCCGATGGGCATCGGGACTTTCGGCAGCCGCACGACGGCGGTGGGAGGATCAGCGATTCACAACGCCGCCCTGCGGATCAAGAAGAAGATGGCGCGCCTTGCCGCCCACAAGCTCGGTGTGAAACCGGGCGAGTTGGTTTTTGAGGGAGGGAAGATCCAGACCAGGGATGGGGTGAAATCCATAGCTTTCGGAGACATTGTGGCAGAGGCCATCTTTGCCAAACAACTCCCGCCCGGCATTGAGCCGGGGCTTGTTGAACAGTGTGTTTTTGAGCCTTCGAACTACACCTTCCCGTTCGGCGCCCACCTCGCGGTTACCGAAGTTGACGCCGAGACGGGCGAGGTGCATTTACGGGATTACTATGCAGTGGACGATTGCGGCCGCATCATCAATCCGCTACTCGTCGACGGGCAGGTTCATGGAGGGCTGGCGCAGGGCATCGGCCAAGCCCTGTGGGAAGGCCACGTCTATGATGAAAACGGCCAGCTCACAACCGGCACGCTGATGGATTATGCGGTTCCCAAGGCCCATCAGTTTCCGTGGTTCGAAACCCAAGCTACCGAGACGAGCACGCCCGTCAATCCGCTCGGGGCTAAAGGAGTGGGAGAAGCGGGCACGATCGGCTCAACTCCCGCGATCGTGAATTCTGTGGTGGATGCGCTCAGCCCTCGCGGCGTGAGGCATATTGATATGCCGCTCAAGCCCGAAAAGATCTGGCAGCTTTTGAATCATAGTGTCTCGTAACGGGAGAAGGAGTCTCCGATGATCCCCGAGCCGTTTGAATATCACACGCCTAAAAACATTGAGGAGGCCTCGCGCTTGCTGGCGCAGTTCGGCGGAGAAGGCAAACTTCTGGCCGGCGGCCATAGCCTGCTGCCAACGATGAAGCTGCGCCTGGCGGCGCCCAAGCATCTGGTCGACCTCGGGCGCCTCACGGATTTGAGGTACATCCGTGAAGCGGATGGGAAAATCGAGATTGGCGCGCTGACCACTCATTTTCAAATCGAGTCTTCAGAGTTGGCGCGCTCCAAGTGTCCGTTGCTTTGCGAGACGGCGCGCGAGATTGGAGACGTCCAGGTGCGAAACCGGGGCACCCTCGGTGGTAGCCTCGCCCACTCCGATCCTGCCGCAGACTGGCCGGCTGCAATTCTGGCGCTGAATGCGGAAATTCAGGCGAGGAGCGCGGGCAGCGCGCGATGGATTCCCGCGACGGAGTTCTTCGTAGACCTGTTATCCACTGCTCTGAAGGAGGATGAAATTCTGACTTCCATCAGGATTCCCATCGCGCCTGCCCGGAACGGAAGCGCCTATCTCAAGCTGCATCATCCGGCATCAGGTTACGCGATGGTGGGCGTCGCGGCTTCGATAGGCTTGACCGATGATGGACGCATCGAGCCAATAGCCATCGGCGTTACAGGTGTTGGCCCGAAGGCGTATCGGGCGGCGCCTGTTGAAGAAGCCTTGCGCGGAAAGGCGCCAGGCACGAGCGCGTTTGCGGCTGCCAGCGAGCACGCCGCCGATGGCGTTGAGGTGAATAGCGATCTTTACGCTTCAGCCGGATACAGGAGTCACTTAGCGAAAGTCTATACGCGGCGCGCCCTGGAAAAGGCTCTGGAACGCGCCAGCGCGAAGTGAGATGGCCGTATCGGGTAGCGGGTAGATTCTCTCTTAAATTTCAAGAGATTTTTATTCATGCTGCAGCCCCTGAGGTCGAGGGTGAATCGGCCTGAAAGGGCAGAGGAAAGACCTTCGAGCCGTCGTAGAGCTGATGATGTTTAAACATGCCGAAGATGGCGTGCAGAAGCTTGCGCATGACCGCGACCAGGGCTTGCATTTTAAATTTGCCTTGGGCCAACAGATGCTGATAGAAAGCCCGGAGATGCGGATCGTGCTGTACGGCAACCAGGGCGG
>JBOGJZ010000224.1:0-5707 GCA_050745645.1 Terriglobia bacterium
GGGTGGGCCCAGAACCGTGAGGGCGAACCGCTTCACGTCGAAGACTTCGCGGGCCACTTGCATCACATGTTCCTGCTTCACGGAATCCACGCGCCGCGCAATCTCATTGATCGTGGTGTAACTGCCGAAGTATATTTCCTGCCGGGCCACGTTGGACATGCGGCTGCCGGTGGATTCGAGACCGAGCAACATGCTGCCCTTCAGGTAATCCTTGGCGCGCTGCAACTCATCCGCGCCGAGCGGCTCCGCCTTCATGCGGTGCAATTCCTCGATGATCAACCGCACTACCTGACGCGCATTGTCCTTCGCGGTCCCAGCATAAATGTTCAGGCAACCAGCGTCGCGAAAGCTGCTCAACCCTGAAAAAACTGCATAGGCTAGCCCTCGCCGCTCGCGGACATTCTGAAACAGGCGGGAGCTCATGCCGCCGCCGAGCACGCTGTTCATGATGTAACACGCGTAGCGTCTGTCGTGCGAGTACGGGTAGGCTGGCGTGCCCAGGCAGATGTGGACCTGTTCCAGGTTCTTCTTGTGGCGATGCCGGATAACCGGATGCGGAATAGGCGCTGAATCCCTGCCGGCCCGAGAGCCTGCAGGAACACCCTCAAATTCCCGGCGCACCAGATCGACAACGCGGGAGTGCTCCAGATTCCCAGCGGCAGTGACCACCATATTCAGCGGTGTATAGTGCCGGCGGAAATAGTCCAGAACCCGCCGGCGATCAAAGCTGCGTACGGAACGGCGCGTTCCAAGAATGGGCCTGCCCAGCGCATGCCCCCGCCAGTAGCTCTGCGTGAAGATTTCATGCACCAAGTCGTCCGGGGTATCCTCCACCATCTTGATTTCTTCCTGCACCACCCGGCTTTCCCTGGTAATATCTTCCGGACGCAGCAGAGGATTTTTCACCAGATCCGCCAACACGCCGAACGCCCGCTCCACGTGTTCATCCAACGCCTTAATCGAAAAATTGGTGCACTCTTTGGCCGTGAATGCGTCCAGATGCCCGCCGATAGAATCAGCCGAACGTGCAATCTCCTCAGCAGTCCGGTGCTTCGTACCCTTGAACACCATGTGCTCGAGGAAGTGGGTAATACCATTTTCGCGCTCACGCTCCTGCCGGGAGCCGGTGCGAACCCAGATGCCGATTGACACAGACCGAACCACGGGCATGGCTTCTGTTACTATGGTTAAGCCGTTCGATAGAACTTCTTTTTGAACTTCGGACATGCAGGATCCTTGAGCTACATCGCGGTTAGATGCTTTTACGTCCTCCCTCGTGACCATGCCGACGATTTTTCAAACTAGACAGCACAGCCTCAGTCAGCGCATCAGCCACAGCATCTGGTCTTATTGTGGCACAAAAAGCCTCGCCTGCGCACACGGGTGTGATTAAGATGGGTAGATTTTGTAATGCATCGGCATGGTTTATAGGTAAGCGCATTGTTTTGATGTGCTTACCTAAACTTTTCATGTCCAAAGTTGAAATTTAGCGGGAAGACTGCAAGCGGATCATATTTACCCTTTAGTTTCAACAGCTTAATGTATAAGTCTCCATAATGGGCTTGCCACTGGGCTTGGCCAAAGTTCACCCATCCAGAAAGATATCGCTTGCCGCCCGCCAGTATCGCTGCAACGCTCGCCCGGTCGAGCAATAGGAGCGCTTCCGCCAGCCGTTCGCGCGGAACGGCTGGCAGAAGCCCGAATCCCAGCACAAGCTCTGACGTTGGCCGCACAAACAATGGCACGGAACTCGCGGTGGAACGCCCTGGCCACAGCAGAATGTGGCCGCCCAGCAGGGCCTGCGGCGGGACGCTTTCAATGACTTGGGTCACGTAAGCCGCAGCAGATTCCCAAGGCAGCACGCACTCCATCCAGGGATGCGCATAATCCCAAAAGCCCCCCTGCTTCCAAAGCGCAAAGAGCGAATCAAGGCGGCTGAAGAATGCGCCTATTTTGTAATCTTCAGTGTGGACGTGCTTATAGTATCGCAAGCCCTGTAGCTTGTTTGCGTCGTCCACTCTGGCCGGCCCTTCAATCTCGTAGCTAGCGTGCAGGGGAAAAAACCATTGCGCGAAAGGCCGTGGCTGCTCTGTTGTTGTCTTAAACCCCTGAACGAGAGGTGCGCACCATGCTTCGAGATGATCGAAGCGTTCTTCCTCCATGAGTATCTGTAGATCGGAAAGCAACACATTTAAATCGTCGTACAGTAAGTAAAACGTGCGCACGTTGGGTTTGTGGCGGCGCAGGCGCAGCGTGATTTCCGTGATGACGCCGAACTGCCCGAGGCCAGCCCGTACGGCGTCGAAAAGTTCGAGGTTGAGGTTGGAAGAGCAGCGCACTGCTTCGCCGCTCCCGGTGACAACTTCGCATTCCAGGCAATGATCTGCTTGCGTGCCAAACCGCCACGAAGCGACACCGAGACCTGCCGTAGAGATCGAGCCGCCCAGCGTGACGTCCAGATTATTTGTCAGAACAGGTGGCGAAAGACCCTTCGGCAGCAGCGCATCGAGCAACCTGCGCCATGTAACCCCTGCCTGGCACACTACGGCCTCGCCTTGCCGATCAATATGGAGGATGCGGTTGAGGTCTCGAAGATCGAGCGCAATCTGCTCAGAAAGCGACTGTCCGCTCTGCGAATGCCCCGCCCCACGCGGTGTGACATGCAGCAAATGCTTCGCGGCGAAGCGAATTATTTGCTGCACCTCGTCCTTTGATTGCGGCCGCACCACGATGCTTGGCTTTTGCTCGCTAATCCGGCCGAAATCGGTTGCCAGGTCCCTTCGCGTTGCGTCGTCGATCAACGCCCGGTCAGGGAACGCCCTTGCCAACTCTGCGACCCAATCTGCCTTATCTGTTCCAGGTTGATCCACGCTGCCTCCCGGCCGCAGGCTTGCGCAAGGCAGGCCCCAAATCCGAAATCCTCACGCTCCATCCGCGCCTCAGCCGCAGATCAGGAAGGGAACGCCTTTTCCTTCGGGACATAGCGGCCCATGCCTGCAATCTCAAACATGGATTGGCCGGAGCGAAATTGTTTCATCAGCATCTTCTCCTTCTGAACCAAATCGAGGCCTAACCGAAGAGCCTCTTCCAGGCGGGCTGCCGGAAAAGTTATGATCCCGTTGGCATCAGCCACGATGATGTCTCCGGGGTTCACGACCAAGGAGCCGCAGCGCACCGGGACATCCACATTACCGTATTTATCCTTGAGGGCCTTTCGAGGATGTATGCAACGCGCGAACACAGCATATCCTGACGCTTTGACTTCCACGGGGTCGCGGGCGGCTCCGTCGATGACGGTGCCTTCCAGACCTCTGGACTTAGCAGAAGTTGACATCAGTTCGCCCCAAAGGCCGCAGTTGAGCGATCCGGAGGCCACTAACACCTCGCCCGGATGCGCGAGGTGCAATGCGTGGTGCAAAGTGAGATTCTCGCCCGGCTCACACCGGGCCGTTCGGGCTGGTCCACATATCCGGGATTCAATATCGAACGGATGAATCTCAGTTTCGATAGGACAAGACGGGCCGAGACAGTCTGCCAGTTGAGATACTGAAACGCCGCGAAGCTTTTCTATGGATTCCGCGCTGATTCCGTGCATGCGAGGCCACCTCCTGGGTATCTGTAAGGCCGAAGTGAACAGTTGTAAGACTTCAAGCCTGAACTGCAAGTGTACGCCATTTATTCCTGTTTTTTGACGCTGACCAGTTTAGCATTGGCGGGTACGAGGTAGATGTTGAAAACAGGACCAAAGCTAAAGTGCCTCACGCGAAGGCGCGTCGTCGCTGGTCAATAGTGGATCAATTTGACTGATGTAGAGGGAGAGTTTATCTCGCCAAGTGGCGGCGTAAAGCTTCTACATCAAACTGACCCACTACGGTTGCGCTGATTGGTTGGATGCAACGAAAGCTCTCCTGTACACTTCTGTACCAGGGGGGTTGTTTATCGCCCGGGAAGTTCAGGGGATCAAGGCGGGTTTGCGCAAAACAGGAGCGAATATCGGCACAACGCGGCGGAGGTTTGCGTCTGGATGTTTCTCTCATGGCTATTCCAGAGGTGGCATCCCATTCCGGGCGTTGCGGCGGCAAACGGCGCTGGCGCTACGGACAGAATCAGGAGGCCAGCGAGACCGGGGACCTACTCTCCGGCGGTTGATCTCTGCAGCCGCGCGAACCCTCATCTTCCTTTCGCTGGGGTGCATGTTTTGTTTCGCCTCGCACGCCGGCGATTCTAATGCGGCCTGGGGAAAGAGGGTGCTTCGCATCGAGCTTCACAGCGACGCGCAGTTGAAACTTGCAGCGTTTGCCGGAAGTATTACGCAGCAAGTGGGTGAGCCTCTGAGCTCCGGAAAAGTTTCCCAGAGCTTGAAAAACCTCTTTGCGACTGGGCGATTCCGCACGCTGCGTGCTGACGTTCAGGACGAGCCGGGAGGAGTGGTTTTGATTTTTGCCGGTGAGGCAAGGTTTTTCGCCGGCAAGATCGAGGTACAGGAGAAGCCGGTGGCAGTGGACCCTGCGACCCTGGCCAGCAGCGCGCGGCTGAACTTGGGCCAGCCTCTCACCCGCGCCGGACTGGCAGCCGCGGGGCAGCGCATCCGGACGTTGCTTGCGGCCAACGGCTATCATGAGGCGCGGGTTAATTACTCGCTTCGGCGCAACACCTCTGACGCGGTGGCGAACGTGATCTTCAATGTCGTTCCAGGCAGGCCAGCGGCTCTCAGCGGGGTGACATTTGAGGGCGTCCTTGAAGTTTCAAGCTCGCGTCTTGAGAGCCTGGCGGGATGGAAACGCGGGATGCACCTGACCGCGGCAAGAGTTCAACGCGGCCTCGAGCGAATCCATGATTTTTACACCAAGAACGGACGGCTGGAATCGACTGTCGGCGCGGGCGAGCGAGTCTACGATGCGGCCCGCAATACCGAGAGCCTAAAGGTGGTAGTCCGCCCCGGTCCGCTGCTGCGAGCCTACGTTGAAGGCGCTCATATCTCAAGCGGGACGCTCAAGAAGATTCTTCCCATCTATCGTGATGGACTTACGGACGATCTCTCTTTGGATTCTGACGCGCGGCAGATTGAAAATTACTTCGAGCGCCAGGGATACTTTAATGTGCACGCGCGATGGAGGCGCATCGCCCACCCAGACCAGGTGAACATTACATACGCTGTAGATTTGGGACCGCAATCGATCTTTGCCGAGTTTGACTTTCGGGGCAATAAGAGTATTTCGGCTGTTGACCTTAAGCCGATGGTCACGCTCCAGCCTGCGAGTTTTCCCAGCCCGATGCACGGGCTGTTCAGCCAAGCTATGCTCGATGACAGCGTGAAACGGCTGACAGCCCTGTATCAATCCCTGGGATTTTTACAGGTGAAGGTGAGTCCGGTTTTGCATAATACCGGCGGCGATTTGTCCGTGACCTTCGATATCCGCGAAGGGACCGAGACGCGCGTCAGCCAAATTCGATTTGAGGGTGTCGACGCCACAACCGCCGCAAAACTGAAGGCGCTCGTGCAGGCGTTGCCAGGGCGCCCATACTCTCCGGCGCTTCTCACCAAAGACCGCGATGCGATACTCAATTATTTGATCGACGAGGGCCATGATGCGGCGGTAGTTACGCCGGGAGTCTCTTCAGCCGGGCCGCATAAGCCGTATGAGATGATTGTGACTTATCTCATTAAACCAGGCCCTCGGGAGACAATCGCCAGAGTGGTGGTGAT
>JBOGJZ010000225.1:0-6977 GCA_050745645.1 Terriglobia bacterium
GGTCGTCGGCATTCGTTCACGCATACGCCGTCAAGGGAGGATCGCTCGACTGGAGGCGAACATTCTCTCATACAGGCTGTAGACTGAAGCCGGGCGCATATCCGCGGAAATAGGGGATAATGGGCGAGCCGATGAATCCCGGCACGGCTGTGCGGGAGCGAGCAGGAACTGGATGAGGATGGCTTCAGTGCCCGGCGCGCCGAAAGAGACGGAGATGCCATGAAGGCGCTCGTTAAGAGCAGAAGAGAGCCGGGACTGTGGTGGGAAGAGGTTGAGCCGCCGCACATCGGAATCAACGACGTGCTCATCAAGGTACACCGCACGGGCGTATGCGGCACAGACCTCCACATCTACAAATGGGACGACTGGGCGCAGAAGACGATTCCGGTTCCGCTGGTTATCGGCCACGAATTCGTGGGTGAGATTGTCGAGGTGGGGGCAAACGTCGCAGACTTCTATCCGGGAGAGATTGTCAGCGGCGAGGGTCACGTCGTCTGTGGCCGGTGCCGCAACTGTCTGGCGGGCAGGCGGCATCTGTGCGCGCATACGCAGGGGGTAGGAGTTAACCGGGCTGGTGCGTTTGCGGAGTACATTGCCCTGCCGATGACTAACATCTGGCGGCATCATCATAGCGTCGATAGGGATATTGCGGCGATCTTCGATCCGTTCGGTAACGCGGTGCATACGGCGCTTTCGTTTCCGGTGCTGGGCGAAGACGTGCTCATCACCGGCGCCGGACCTGTCGGGCTGATGGCCGCCGCTGTCGCTCGCCATGCCGGGGCGCGCTACGTGGTGATCACTGACGTCAATCCCCACCGGCTTGATCTGGCGCGGCGAATGAGGGTAACGGAGGCGCTGGACGCTCGCACGGATCATCTTGCTGACGCGCAGAAGCGGCTCGGCATGACGGAAGGCTTCGACGTGGGTCTGGAAATGTCGGGCAACACCTCCGCATTCCGCGAGATGCTCGCCAACATGAGTCACGGCGCGAAAATTGCGATGCTCGGCATCCCGGAGGGCGAGATGTCCATCGACTGGCGGAAGGTGATTTTCAACATGCTGACGCTTAAGGGCATTTATGGGCGCGAAATGTACGAGACCTGGTACAAAATGACTGTGATGCTCCAATCAGGGTTAGACATCCGCCCCGTGATCACCCATCGCTTCGACGCCCGGGAGTTCCACAAGGCGTTTGAAGTGATTGAGAGCGGCCAGGCCGCCAAGGTGATTCTTAACTGGAACTGACGGATTGAAGAAGCAGCCGTTTATGGACCTCTCCAAGACTGAAAACGGTCAGCCGGCGTCTACCCTGCGCAACATCCCGGCGGTGGAGGCGCTTCTTAATCGCGAGCTGCTGCGAGAGTTGGCCGCGCGCTTTGGCCGGCAGGTTGTGCTGGAAGCCGCCCGTTCCGCGCTCGACCGGCTGCGGCAGCAAATACGGGTTGATCCGGAAGCCGGATTTTCCATGGAGTCGCTGGAATCAGAGATCGCCGCCTCGGCCGAGACTGCGGCCAAGCCATCGCTCATTCCGGTCATCAATGCTACAGGCGTGATTCTGCACACGAATCTCGGCCGCGCGCCGCTGGCCCGCGCGGCTCTCGATCATCTGGTTGAGACCGCCAGCCAGTATTCCAATCTTGAATACGATCTCGAATCCGGAACACGAGGAAAGCGCGACGTCCACACTTCGCGGCTTTTTGGCCGCCTGACCGGCGCTGAGGCGGCTCTGGTAGTTAATAACAACGCCGCCGCCGTCTTTTTGGCGCTGAATTCGCTTGCGGAAGGCGCGGAGGTGATTGTTTCGCGCGGGGAACTGGTGGAGATCGGAGGGTCGTTCCGTATTCCAGACATCTGCGCCAAAAGTGGCGCCACATTGCGCGAGGTGGGAACGACGAATCGCACGCGAATCGCGGATTACGCCGCTGCCATAACCGATAGCACCCGGCTCATTCTACGCGTTCATCCCAGCAACTTCCGCATAGTGGGTTTTACTGAACGCCCTTCACTGCACGAGCTGGCCGAGCTGGCCGGTAAACGCGGATTGGTCCTCATGGAGGATCTAGGCAGCGGCTGCCTGGTGAATCTCGCGCCCTTTGGTCTTCACGACGAGATGCCCGCGGTTGAAAGCCTGAGGGCAGGAGCGCACGTCATCACCTTCAGCGGTGATAAGCTGCTCGGCGGGCCGCAAGCCGGCATGGTGCTCGGCAAGCGCGACCTTGTCGCAAAGATCCGCAAGAATCCGCTCTTCCGCGCGTTCCGGGTGGACAAGCTGACCATTGCCGCGATCGAATCGACTGTGGCGCTTTACCTTCGTGAAGACTATGCCGCGATCCCGGCTCAGCGAATGATCCGGGCCTCCAGGGAAGAAATCGCGGCGCGGGCCGAGCGCCTCGCAAAAAGGCTCGGCGCGCTCGCGGGATTTGAAGTCACCCTGGTTGACGGTGAATCCGTGGCGGGCGGAGGATCAACGCCAGGCCAAATCCTTCCTACACGGCTGATCGCCGTCACACACCGCTCGCGCAGCGCGCAGAATCTTGCCGAAGAGCTCCGCCGCAATCGCCCACCCGTCATTGTGCGCATGGAAGACGGCCACCTCCTGCTCGATCTGCGCACCGTGCTCGATGACGCGCAGGAGGCCGAAATCGCCCGCGCCTTCACGCAGCTCGCTGCAACCGCACAGTGCGCTGAGTAACGCGGGTCCCCCGGGGTCCGGGCAGCGCGCCGCCGCTGTTGCCGGACGCAAATTGATCTATCGGTTCGCGGAAACCTCATCCCGGGCGACCGGGAAGCACACTGCGCAGAAACCACGCTGTGGTTAGCTTCTAAACGAAGCGCGCTCTCACGGGCTTACACTTGGCGCGCTCAAGACAAAGGCGCGTTGACTTGCCTTTTTGCCGAACGGTAGAATATGGGTTCCTTCGATAGTGCGCCTGACGGGGGTGGGAAAGGAGATCAAAGTAATGTTGTCTGAGGAAAATTCGAGCCTCTCTTACACTGCACAGGCCGCTTCGGAGGCGCAGGTCGCCACTGACAAGGACTTTGCTGAATTTACGGAGGGAACCAACCTATTTACGGGAATGCAGGAATTGCACAATGCGGTCGAGGGCAGGGTCCTCCAGGGCAAAGTATTGAAGATCACTGACACTGAAGTTTTTGTGGATATCGGGCAGAAAAGCGAAGGCGCCATTCCTCTGAGCGAGTTCCAGGCTCTGGATGGCTCGGTGACTGTCAACCCCGGCGATCTCGTTGACGTTCAGATTGAGAGCTACGACGAACATGATGGCTCTTTTACTGTCTCGCACTGCAAGGCTGTCAAGCTGAAGACGTGGGACAAGCTCGAACAGGCATTCCGCGATCAGGCGAACATTGTCGGCCGCGTTCTGGAACGGACCAAAGGCGGCCTGATTGTGGATGTGGGTGTTCGCGCTTTTCTCCCCGGCTCCCAAGCTGACGTGCGGCCGTTGCGCGACCTGGGGTCTCTCATCGGCCAGGATATCTCCTGCAAGGTCATCAAGCTCAATGAGGAGCGGAACAATCTCGTCGTCAGCCGCAAGGCGGCGCTCGAAGAGGAGTTGAGCCAGAAAAGAAGCAAGCTTTTGGAAGCGCTGCGGGAAGGCGCCGTTCTGCCGGGTCGGGTGAAGAACGTCACCGACTACGGCGCATTTGTTGATCTGGGCGGACTGGATGGCTTGCTCCATATCACCGACCTTGCCTGGGGCCGTGTGAACTGCACCTCCGACCTGCTGCAGGAAGGGCAGGAAATCAACGTGAAGGTGCTTAAATATGACCAGGAGAAAGGGCGCGTTTCGCTCGGTCTGAAGCAGCTCACCCCCGATCCGTGGGAGCACGTCACGAGTGCTTACGAGGCCGGCCGGCGGGTTTCAGGCCGTGTTGTGAGCATCACCGATTATGGCGCGTTTGTGGAGATCGAGCCCGGCGTCGAAGGCCTGATCCACGTTTCAGAGATGGCGTGGAGCCGGAGGTTAAAGCACCCCTCGAAAACCCTCAAGACGGGAGATACGACCGAGGTGATCATCCTCGATGTGAGCCCCGAGCAGCGCCGCATCTCCCTTAGTCTGAAGAGGACCATTCCGGATCCCTGGACTACGCTCCACGAGCGCTATTCTGTGGGCGCGACGGTGGACGGACGGGTACGCAATCTCGCCGAATTCGGCGCTTTCGTGGAGATCGAGGACGGCATCGACGCTCTGGTCCACATCTCCGATCTCTCCTGGAGCAAAAACATCAAGCATCCAAGCGAAGTCTTAAAAAAAGGTCAGAAGATCCAAGGCGTCATTTTGAGCCTGGACGGCGCCAAGCGCCGAATCTCCATGGGCATCAAGCAATTGCAACCCGACGTTTGGGAGGACTTCTTTTCCAAAATTCAGCCCGGTTATGTGATTCGCGGCAAAGTGGTGCGCGTGGCGCAGTTTGGCGCTTTCGTTGAGTTAGAGGACGGAATTGAAGGGCTTTGTCACAACTCTGAGATTGACGAGACGCACGCGGCTGGCGGTCCTTCCTCATTGCAAATCGGTAGCGAATGCGAATTTCAGGTCCTGCGGCTGGATCCCGTTGAAAAGCGCATCGGTCTGAGCCTCAAGGCGCTTGCCCACAAACCCAGCCCAGCGGAGACAGGAGAAGAACAGCAGCCGGCGCCCGGCGGAACGCTTCACGCTGCCAAAGCAGCTTCTAATGCGCCATCTCCGGCTGAGTCGGCGAGCTAAATCCTGGCTTTCAGATTCGCACTCCGAAAAGGACAGCCGGTCCCTGATTGGTTTTAATGTTTTGAGTTCCGGTTCACATGGGCGCTTTTCGCAGTAGAATTTCTGAATGCCGCAGCAAAACAAATTCCCCATGCCACGATGAGAGAGCGATACGATGCGAGGAGAGAATCATGACCAAAGCTGACCTGATTGAGGAAATCTCGAAGACTGCTGAGATGAGCCGCAAAGACTCCGAAGTCGTTGTAGAGACCGTGTTCGAGAGCATTATCCGGTCGCTGCGATCCGGGGACAAGATCGAAATCCGCGGGTTCGGGAGTTTCCGCACCCGTGAGCGCAAGGCGCGCGTGGGCCGGAACCCAAAGACAGGCGCTCGCGTTGACGTTCCGGCCAAAAAGATCCCGTTCTTCAAGCCCAGCAAGGAGCTGAAGGATGTGGTCAACGGCGGCCATGCTCCCTCTGCGCATCAGCCTATATCAGGAGACCATCCCGGAGCGCCCGGCAGCGGCTCTTCTCAATAGCTCCTTCCGTTGTCATTTACGCCGCCAAACACTGCGTTTGACCGGATGGACTGCGTCTTATGGACCACCTTTGGAGCCCGTGGCGGTTTTGTTACGTCAGCGCGGGCCAGCGCGATCACGGCTGTCCATTTTGCAGTCTGATTCAACAGGATCAGGCTCGCGACCGCGAGAGCTACATCCTGCGCCGCGGCCGCCGCAATTTCGTCTTCCTGAACTTGTATCCCTACACGACGGGCCATCTCCTGGTGGCTCCTTACGAGCATGTGGCGCGTCTTGCTGACCTGGATGACGAAACCCTGGAGGAAATGATGTTGCTTGCGCGCCAAGCGGAAATCGCCCTGCAGTCAGCCTATCGGGCAGAGGGTTACAACGCCGGCATGAACCTGGGGAGTTGCGCCGGGGCTGGCGTCGCGGATCATCTCCACTTGCATTTCCTGCCTCGCTGGACCGGCGACGCAAATTTCATGTCAGTCGTTGGCGAGACGCGCGTGCTGCCCGAGGAATTGCGGGTTACTTACGAGAAGCTGGAGGGATTCTTCCGGCCGTAATGGGCTGGCTATACAGACCAGTTAAACTGGTTCTTCTGTAGCGGCGATGCGCTCATTGCTGAAATTTGCCGGTGAAGACACCGGTGCTGCCACAGGGGAAAAGGCTCAGGGGTTCTTATTAGCGAGCAAGCCTGTAAGCCGAATCCTGTACCCCGGCAAATGCGGGGCGGCGATCATTCCTCTAGGCCCGGCATTTCTGCCGGGCTCAAGCAACCTACCCGAGAGTCGCCTGCGCCCCGGCCCCGGAAATCCGGTTGCCATGGACGCATTACGGAGCGGGCCGCTCCTCCTCTCCTATTTGGTCTTGCTCCGCGTGGGGTTTGCCCTGCCGCAGACATCGCTGCCTGCGCGGTGCGCTCTTACTTTAATCCCGGAAAACCGGGCCGCACCTTTTCACCCTTACCCTGCTCACCAGCCGCTGAAACGGCCGGGCAAGGCGGTATATTTTCTGTGGCGCTTTCCGTGCCGGAGGCGTACGGCCCGCCGTAGCGGACATCCCCTTCCAGCCCTCGCCGTTAGCGAGCACGCTGCCCTGCGGAGTTCGGACTTTCCTCCCCTCCGGGTTCCGGACCAAAACAGACCAGTTCACGGAGCGGCGATCGCCCGGCTTGCTCGCGCGAGGTTTATGATAGCAGGGATTAGCACACAAACGAACAAGACAACAGGAGAAGCCCCATGTCTGATGTAAAGGAATACAGCGGCGTTACCGAACGAGGCCTTGAAAACCTCAGGCGAGACCTGCAGTCTATTGGGATCACTCCGCCGCAGGAAAACAGCGGAACCATCGAATATCAAGGTGTTAAACTCGCCATTAACTATGGCCCGGCGGATCAGAAGCTCACCGTCCGCATTCTAGAAAAGCCGGCGTTTATTCCCGAAAGCCTGGTCTGGCAAATGCTTGACGGGCGCATTCAAAAGTGCTTGGCATAGCGGCCGTGCTTGAGGCCGTTCAGCGCCACGCCGGCTTTACCGGCAGGCGTGAGCGGCCCGGCTCGCGGCAAGCGGTTCTACGCGATCCCGGATCGGCAGCGTCGTTAACAATCCAGGGTTTACCCTTTCAGGGTGGCGTGAATTGCAAATCACAGATTCCAGATTTCAAAACATGCCACAACCGTCACCGTAAAGCGAGTCCAACCTGGATTTTCTTGCGCGGGGGTGACGGCCGGTGGATCGCACAGGCTGCCGGA
>JBOGJZ010000226.1:0-4819 GCA_050745645.1 Terriglobia bacterium
GATATACAACGGTATGAACAAGACCAGCTTCTTTGTGCATTACATGCTGGTACGGAGTAAAAGCCCTTTCGACAGTTTCGCCACCGTTCCAACCTTGGCCGAACGGTTGGGAGATTTTTCGAGCACGGTAATTCCTTCAGGGCCGCTTGCCGGGACGATACCCACTATTTATGAGCCTTTCACGGACACGTCTTTCCCAAGCAATCGTATTCCGGTTACGTCGTTCAACTCTGCGGCCAGCGGTCTGCTCGCTTACATCCCCCTACCGAACCTGCCGGGACAGGTACAGAATTTCCATCTTCAGGAATCGTTGCCTGCCTCGGAGGATCGCGTTATGGGCCGTATCGGCCAGCAGTTTTCCGCTAAAGACAACCTCAGCGTCTTCTATTTTCTCAGCTCGACGCATTCTAACTCCGTCTCGAACTTCCCGGACCTTACTTCGAGCGTCTCGACGCTTGGCCAGGACCTGAACGTCTTGGAGTCACATACTTTTAGCGCGCACACGGTGAACATCTTGACCGCCAATTTCAATCGCCAGCGCACTTCGCTAACGAATCCGTTTGCCTTCACGCAAAACATCGCGGGCGATCTGGGCATCCAAGGTGTATCCCAGAATCCGGTGAATTGGGGCTTGCCGCTGATTAATTTCACGAACTTCACAAGCCTCAATGACCCTATTCCTTCTCTAACCCGGGATCAAACGCTCCGGTTTTCAGATTTTGCGATCATCTCGCACGGTAATCACAACCTGCACGCCGGAGGCGAGATTCGCTTCGTCCAGGACAACACGCTTACCGACCCCGGCGCGCGTGGCGCATTCACCTTCAGCGGATACACAACCAGTAACTTCACGCCCCAAGGGGCGCCGGTGAACGGCACCGGATTCGACTTCGCTGATTTCCTTCTCGGTCTCCCGCAGACCACCACAGCCCGCTTCGGTTCGAGCGCCAATTATCTGCGTTCCAGGGTCTATGATGCTTTCGTGTCTGACGACTGGCGATTCAATAACCACTTCACCTTCGATGCCGGCTTGCGCTACGAGTATTTCTCGCCCTTCACGGAAAAATATGGCCATCTTTCCGATCTTGAGCTCGGGCCGGGCTACAGCGCCGCAGGCGTAGTAACCGCTCAGAACCCTGGCAATCTTCCAGCCTCGCTCATTCGTGGGCAGGCTAATAACTGGTCGCCGCGTATCGGCATTGCTTACCGGCCGTGGGTGGATCGTAGCTTGGTTATTCGCGCCGGCTACAGCATCTTTTACGACGGAGCGATCTATCAGCAGTTGGTTTCGAACCTTACCAACCAGCCGCCTTTCGCTACAGCCAGCACCCTGGTCACAAGTCCTGCGCAACTTCTAACCCTTGAGAACGGATTCCCGAGCGCTGGTTCCAACGTGGTGCGCAACACGTATGTCGTCGATCCTAATTTCCTCACGCCTTACGCTCAGACGTGGGACTTAATGCTCGAACAGCAATTGGCCGCTAACACGATCCTCTCACTGGCCTATATCGGAACACGAGGAACGCATCTGGATTTGTTGCTCGCGCCTAATTTGGCGACCGCTGGCTCGCCTGCCGCAGGCCAGGGCAACCTGCTTCTTGGAAACGCTCAGCCGTTCATTTATGACACTTCGGGAGCAGGCTCGATTTACCATGGACTGCGGGTCGGTCTCCGCCGCCTGTTTCACGGCGGTCTGTCGTTCTACGCCGACTACACCTATTCCAAGGCGATGGACGATGCAGCGAGCGTTGGAGGGACGAGCAGCACCAATACGGGCGCCTTGAATTCATCTGGCCTGCAAGGGGCCAGTGTAGGCGGGACCCGCGGCACGGTAGCCCAGAATCCGTTCAACTTGCGCGCGGAGTGGGGGCTTTCCAGCTTCAATCCGACACACAACTTTCTGGTGGGTTATCATTACCGGCTGCCCTTCGGAGACAACCGCCCTTTCCTGAATCACGGCGGAAAGCTGGCCGACCTCCTCAGCGGCTGGGAAGTGAGCGGCTTTACGACGATAAACTCAGGAACGCCCTACACCGCCTTCGTGCTCGGTAACTTGAGCAACAACGTTAACGGTTCGGCCCCGTTCAGTTCCTTGCGCGCAAACGTCACCGGGCTTCCCGCCGCTTTGCCCGGTTCGCAGCAGACGGCGCTCGAATTCTTCAATAAGGCGGCGTTCACGCTTCCGCCGCCGGGACAGTATGGCAATGCCGGACGCAACACCATTCCCGGCCCGGAAATGGTTAACTTCGATATGTCTGTCGACAGGCAACTGACGATTTCGCGGGAGAAAAACCTACGGGCGGATGTGCGCCTTTCAGCCGATAATCTTTTCAACACGCCCAATTTTACCGGCCTTGCCACCACCGTGAACGCTGCGGATTTTGGGCGGGTCACCAGCGTGGGCTCTATGCGCACTGTGAGCCTCAGCCTACGCCTGAAGTTTTAGAAGGATCGCTTAAACGGTTTCTTGGCTGCCATTCTGGGCCGGTTCGATCCTATCGTTGTCACTCTGAGCGGAGCGAAGAATCTGTGCTTTTTATTTTTCAGCATGACAAGCAGATGCCTCGCGGAGCCTGCCCTGAGCCCGCAGAGATTCTTCGCTGCGCTCAGAATGACGGGCGAAGGGGTCAGCATGACGCCTGCTGATTTTGGCTGCGTCGCCTATTTCGGTTACCCGATGTGAGGGCGGGTTTTTAAAGATGAGTCGTTTTGGTTCCAAACTAATGTGGCGGGTGTTGCTGTCTGCCATCCTGATCTTCGCAGGCGCGTCCGGTTTGCGAATCATTGCTGCGCCTGGACAGGCGCAGCAGTCTGCTCCGCTCGCTCCTCCCGGGCAGAGTTCGCTTTACGACCAGCCTCCGGCAGGGTTCACGCTCAAGATTCAGCGGAATGAAGTTCTGGTCGATGTGCGGGTGACAGACCGGAAGGGCCACCCCGTCACGGACCTGAAGGCCGGGGATTTCAAAGTGTATGAAGACGGGGTGTTGCAGCAAATCAACTCCTTTGACCCTGAGAATGTCGAAAAACTTGCGACCGCCGAGAGTAGCAACCAAGCGCCGCCGGTGATCAACCTTTCTACATTGCCGCGCACGGCCTCGCAGGAAACACTGAATCGGATCGTGCAGAACCACCGCATGATCGTTCTGTTCTTTGACCTCACCTCCATGCCGGAAGACGACCTGATGCGGGCCATGAAGTCCGCCACGCGCTTCATCCGTTCGCAGATGACCGCGGTGGACCTGGTGGCCTTGGTTACTTATTCAAGCGACCTCCGCGTGGTCCAGGATTTTACGAACGATCGCGACGCGCTTGACAAAGCCATCAATAGCATCGCGGTGGGAGAGTCTTCCTCTCTCAGCCAGGCAGGCACAGAGGGCGCGGCGGGAGGGACCGACGAATCCGGGAATACCATCGTTAACCAGGACCTTTCGGACGCTTTCACTCCTGATGAAACCGAGTTCAACATTTTTAACACGGACGAAAAGCTGGCGGCGGTGCAATCACTTGCCGAAATGCTGCGCGCGGTTCCAGGGCGTAAAATTGTGATTCATTTTTCAAGTGGCATCGAGCAGACCGGCGAAGATAATGAAGCCCAGCTTCTCGCCACCATCGACGCCGCCAATCGCTCGGACGTTTCCATCTACACCATCGACTCGCGTGGTCTTTTGGCCCTGCCTCCGGGCGGAGACGCCTCAACCGCCAGCCCCGCTGGAAACGCCATTTACACGAGCGCCGCCGTCTCTTCACAGATTTCTTCGCTGCATGAGGCCAGAGAAACGCTCGCCTCGCTCGCAGCAGACACGGGCGGAAAAATGTTTTATGACCTGAATAACTTTGCTCCCGCGTTCCGCGATATTCTCGCCGCTAATTCTACTTACTATCTCGTCGGCTATTCGCCGTCTGATACCCGCGCCAACGGACGCTACCGCCGCATCCGTGTAGTGGTGGTGAATCAGCCAGGAGTGAAGGTCGAAGCGCGGCCCGGCTATTACGCGCCCAAAAGCTTCCACCAGTACACACGCCAAGACAAAGATCTTCAGCTCCAGGAAGCCATGAATTCCGAAACTCCGTTCCTCGATCTGCCTTTAGCCGTTCAAACCGCTTTTTTCCGCCGCCCCGATAATCAATACGACGTGGTCTTGGCCGCGAAAATTCCGGGTTCCGCGATTCCGTTCCGCGGAAAATCGTCAAAACGGCAAACGGAGTTTGACTTCGCCTGGCGCGCCACAGATCCCTCCGGGAAGGTCGTAACTGTGTTGCGTGATGCGCTGCCGGTAAAGCTCAATGCGAGTGACTACGAGAAGGTGCTGAAGGGCAACATCCTTTACCAGGGCGGCGTTGTGCTGCCACCCGGCAACTACCGGCTCAAAGCCGTGGTGCGGGAAGATCTCAGCGGAAAAATTGGGACCTTTGAAGAGCCTTTAGTTTTGCCTCCCATCCAGCCGGCGGCTCTGTCGTTAAGCTCTGTTGTTGTTTCGAACCAAGTGGAGCGGCCTTCGTCAGGCCCGGGATCGTTCGGGCGGCTTCCGTCCGGCGACCAAAAAGGCTTTCACAATCCCATGGACGTTAACGGCCGCGCCGTGCTGCCGAGCGTCACGAACGTCTTCCGCACCAACCAGAATCTTTATGTCTACCTTCAGTCGTATGGGGGAAAGCCCGCGCCGGGCCGCGGCGATTCTCACCCTTCCCAGCATCTCGCGCCTTCCTTTGCGCTTGTTTTTTTCCGCAACGGCGCGCAAATTTCTGAAGCTGGTCCATATCTGGCAAAAGTTGATGGTGCCGGAAACGGAAGTGCGTCTTACTTTGCCCAAATCCCTCT
>JBOGJZ010000227.1:0-23482 GCA_050745645.1 Terriglobia bacterium
CTACCCTTCAAAAAAAAGCGCGGACCCATGCTTCATGAATCCGCGCCAATTATTGCCAGGCTGAAGTTGCAACCAGTTACCCGCCGATGGGCGAGTCGCTGGCCGAAGCCGTGGCCGCTGTATTGAACCGGATGACGTTCGTGTCATCGGTGAAGTAGTAGTTCTGGCCCGTGCTCCCCACAGAGACCGGGACGCCGGTTATTCCATAGGTGTTGATCCGACCGCTTGCGTCTGGCGCTCCGGGCGTGTAAGTGAGCGTATAGCCGCTCTTTTCGCCGGCAGCCAAAACACTGTCAATCAGACCGGCTGCGGTCAAAGTGGGCTGCGACCCAGTGGCGGGCGGTCCGAGATCAAGCAGACTGGCGCTGTATCCCTGGTTGTACGTCGAAGTGTACGTCACCTCGGCGGTGTTAAGAGTTCGCAGCGAACCCACGCAAGACGCCTGGTTGGCGGCGATGCGCGAGCGCAGCAGGTTCGGAATGGCGATGGCCGCGATAATCAGAATAATCGCCACCACGATCAGAAGCTCGATTAGAGAGAAGCCTCTTGAATCCTTTTTCATCAATTTCATCAAACTGTCCTCCCAGCTAAGTGTCCAACCGTGACCCTTCCCGGTATGGCAGTCGAGCTACGTGCAAGTATTCGTCCAAAGCGAAAATCCTGCCGTAGACGTTTACTAACACGTTAACTGACGCTATTTGAATACCTTGAAAGCCGCAGGGCCGGCCGGGCCAAAGGTATTCCCACACCCGGAAAAAACCTGGTCTGCCGTTTTGCGTCACTTCCAGTTGTCATAGTGGGTCAGATCGGCTGGAAGGCGAACGATTCTCGGAAAGCTCTAATGCGCAGGGTGTGTGGAGGGCGAAAAGAAGAGGGAAGCCGGCGAGTTTTGATGGGTAAGGCGGGCTAGACTAGCGCGTTGAAGGCTGTCACTCCGGAGGTTGGTTCACGACGAGCCAGTAAAGACCCAGTTGGCGGACAGTCTGCTGGAACTGCTCGAAGTCCACAGGTTTTTGAATGTAACTGTTGACGTGCAGCTCGTAACTGCTGATGATGTCTTTCTGTTCCTTGGACGAAGTCAGCGCCACGACTGGAATCAGTTTCGTCCGCTCGTCTTCACGGATGGCGCGGAGCACTTCGAGTCCATCCACTTTCGGCAATTTCAAATCCAGCAAGACGACCTTGGGAGCGGAGAAGTCGCAGCCGTTAAAGGCTCCGCGCTGGAAGAGAAAATCCAGCGCTTCCACTCCGTCGCGGGCGACGTGAATGGCATTCGCCACGTTGCATTTTCGCAGCGTGAGCAGCGTTAGCTCCAGGTCGGCAGGGTTATCTTCGATAAGAAGAATCTCAACTGCGCGTTGATTCATGGTTCACCTCAGCGGGAGTGGAGTGTGGCGCGTTGTTGGCGTCGAAACCAGCCGTTCCGAGCGCGAAATAAAAGGTGGCGCCCTTGTCAACCTCGCTCTCGGCCCAGACGCGGCCGCCGTGCTTCTCAATAATTCGTTGGACCGTGGCCAGCCCGATTCCGGTCCCTTCAAAGTCCTCCGCGCGATGAAGCCGCTGGAAAATGCCGAAAAGCTTGTGGCCGTATCGCGGGTCGAAGCCTGCTCCATTATCGCGGACGAAGATTGCGCATTGACCGTTTAGATCTTTCCGCCCAACCTCGATAACGGCGCGCTCCCGCCGCCTCGTATACTTAATGGCGTTCGAGAGGAGGTTGACGAAAACGAGCTTCATGAGCCCCGGATCGCATTCGGCGTCCGGCAGCAAGCCGATGCGCCAGTCGATCGCGCGCCCTTTCCAATCCGGCTGCAGCTCGCGAATGACGCCTTGGACCAGCGCATTGAGATCAGCCGGTTTGCGGCTCAGCGGCTGCCGTCCAATGCGCGTCAGGTTGAGCAGGTCGTCCACGAGCTGACCCATGTTTGTCGCCCCATCCCCGATTACTTTCAAATAGTGTTGCGCCGTAGCATCCAGCTTTGTTCCGTACTCTTCTTCAAGGAGCTTGGAAAAGCCTCCTATGTGCCGCAAAGGCGCGCGAAGATCGTGAGACACCGAATACGAGAAGGCTTCGAGTTCCTTGTTGGCTGCCTGAAGCTGCGCGGTCCGCTGTTCGACTCTCTGCTCCATCTCGTCGTGGGCTTGCTGCAAGGATTTATCGCGCTCCTGGATTTGAGCCAGCATCGCATTGAACGATTCGGCCAGCGTCTGCAGCTCGCCAAGCTGATCTATCGAAGGGGCGCGCAGCGAGTAATTCTTTTCGCGCGATACACCCTTGGCGGTTTCCGAGAGTTGCAGTATAGGTTGAGCAATAGCTTTGCGGATGAACGATGAGAGCAGGAAAACCGCCGCGAGGCAGATCACGAGCACCAGAAAGGCAACAGCGGCGTATCGCCTGAGATTGCGATTAATCGCACCCAGGTCCGCTTCAATGACGACGATCCCTGCGGGTTTCCCCTGAAAGGCGATCCGGCGCACCAGGACGAGCTGCCGGTTTTTGAACCGGTAGGCTTCTATTTGGCCGCTCAGAAATTTGGGTAACACGGCCCGTGGATGCTTCCAGTCACGGCAGTATCCTGCGAAAGGCCGTCCGCCCGGGGTGTAAATCTCCGCGTCGATGATGTCCGGGCCGGCTCGGAGGGCCGCCAGCGTACTTTTGGCCGAACGGGGATCATTAAACAGGATTGCAGAAACGGAGTCGGCGCCGACAATTTGAGCCTGAATTGAGAGGGTGCGCACCATCGCCCTGCGAAACGCGACAAGCTGAAAGGCTCCAAACGACGCGCAGGCCAGCAGCAGCGCGGCGGCGCTCGCCAACATGTTCATCTTAGTCAGTTCTGCGGTAATGGAGCGGGTCTGGAATTTAACAGCTTGCTGAAAAACCTTTCGGAACCGTGTCATTCCGAGCCGATTCGCTCCTCTTCGAATCGCTCTGAGCCCGTTCGCTCCTATCGTTGTCATGCTGAGCGCAGCGAAGCATCGCAGGGCAAGCTCCGCGAAGAGGCTCACGGTAAACTCCGCGAGGAATCTCGCTCTGAAAATAAGGCTCTTGTGAGATTCCTCCCTCGCAAGATCGGGACCGCCTGAGGCTCCTCGGAATGACAGGATTGGCGAGTTTTTCAGCAACCTGTTAAACATCAGTTTTGGCTGGAAGGATTTCTTTCTACGTTCACTGCCAATTTAAGCAACTGCGAGCTCAAGGTCAGCCCTGCCCGGGATGCGGCGGCGAGGTTGACCTCAAAATGAACTCTATCGCCCTGAGTGATTAGATGGATCATCCCGCCGCGTTGAGTAAACTGCGGTATGTCGCTCACCGTTAATACGCTGGAACCATCCAGCGCTGAGAGGATATCTTGCAGATTCTTGTCCTCGGATGAGCTGATGTAGAGGACTCGGCAGCCTGCTGCATCTTGTGGCGTCATGATTCGCCGGACCACTACGTTTTTACCGCTAATCGTTTCTCCTCCAACAATCGCGTCGAGAGCCGGGCCGAACGGATCATCCCCGAGCACACAGATAGAGAAGGGGCCGCTCGCGCCGGCCTTGGCCGGCCATTGCACGAATCTGCCGAAGTTATAAAGGTAAGCCGCCTTGACTTCATACTCAGTAGGAGCCGAAGCCCCAGCGCGCCAACCGGGCAAGCTGACGAGAACTCCAGAGGCAACCAAAACCGCGGCTTTTAGCACACGGCGCTGGTGACGCCTGACTCGATCGTGTTGCGCTTTTGGCGGAATGCGGTTGGTGTCGTGCATCAAGTTCTCGGGGGATGTTTTGTAGCGCAGCGTTTGCATTCTAACGCTGCGGCTTTTGGCTGCTTTCCAATCAAAAACCGCGGAGTTTCGTGTTCCAGAAACGCTGCGGTTGGCTTCCGGCTAAAACCCGCAGAGTTTGAAACGCGCAAACTCTGCGCTACTCCGGCGGCCCGAGTCTGCCGCCCTACCACCTTAAAGTCAGCTTTCCGTAAGCGCTCCGCTTGATCTCTACGGGCAGCCCGGGATCGCTCACAAACTCGACGTGCTGGGGTTGAAGTAAGTTTTGACCTGAGACGGAGAATTCCAGATGCTGCGTGGGCCGCCATCCCACCCGCAAATCAGCCGTTCCGTAAGCAGGGACTGACAGGGCGGGCAGTGCGCTGACGTAACGATAAGTCTGATCAAATTCAAAGTGGCGAGGGAGATTAAACAAAGATTGGACAACGACTTCGTGATGCGGACTCGAACCCTCGTCTGCTACGGCGGCGCTTTCACCCGTGAAGCCTGGCCTTTTTTCCAGATCCATGTGCAGATAAGAATAAGAGCCTTTCAGTTGCCACCATGACTCCGGCCTCCAATCGGGACTGATTTCAAATCCGTCGGTTGTGCCCATGGTTCCGTTGGCGTACGGGACCGCGATGACCAAGCGTAGCGGCGGAGGCGCCGTCTCAAAGAAAACGGACGCGGCGCCGAGACTGGCGAGATAGTTGTAGTTGTTGTGAAAAGCGGCGACGTCCAGATAGAGCCTTGGTCTGATCAGGCTCCGGTATCCAGCTTCGTAGCCAATCAGCCGTTCCGAGAAGAAGTTTCCATTACCGGCAATACGAACAAAGATAGGAAGAGGATTCGCCGTGACGAAGCCAGTGAGCTGAAGGTCCTCATCGAGACGGGAAGGAGTGCGGACCGCGCGAGAGACTGCCGCCCATATCGTCTGCCTTGGGCTTGGCGTCCACAGGAGGCGCGCGCTGGGCTCTACCTCAAAACCAGTGTAATTGTTGTGCTCAAGCTTCGAGCCGACAGTCAGCCAAAGCCGATCTTGAACAATCGGGATCTCATCCTGAACGAACGCGTTGTAGATTTCGTCCGTTTGGTGATGCGGCAAGAAATCGACGGTAGGGACAGTCTGGATAAAATCGCTGGGGCTCAAACGAGCCCCAAGGCCCCACAGAAAATCCTGTTGGTGCGGTAGCGTTAAATGATGGAGGAAATCGACATTAAATGTGTCGCGGGTCTCTCCAAACTGGGGTCCCATGCGGTTCGTCCGGTCATAGTACGCCCTGACCTGAACGTCTGATCCCTCACCCAATTCCCGTTTCCAGTGTACGTTGAGATTGCCTCCCGAAACCTCATCCGTGCCGTCGACACTGTTCTGAGTTGGCGGTGAATAAGTTGAGATCGCCGTTCTTCCACCGTCATCGCCGCTGTAAATGTCGCCCTGGACCGTCAACGTATCGCGGCCCTGCGGTTCCCAGTCAGCCCGAAATCCAGCCTGGCCTGTTTGCCATCTATCAAAAGGATCTCGATCGAGATGAAATTCCGGACCATTGCTGAATCCCATGCCGTAGACCCGGTAGTCAAAGTTTTTCCCGTTGCCGCCCCCGTAGCGAAACTCGCCCGTGCCTTGATCCACGTTCCCGCCGCCAACAGATATGAGTGTGCCGTGCGTATCTTTGGCCTTCTTGGTGATAATGTTGATCACTCCATTGACGGCGTTCGCTCCCCAAATTGTGCCGCCAGGCCCGCGGATAACTTCGATCCGGTCGACATCCTCAAGGGGTACATTCTGAACATCCCAATAAACACCGGCAAAAAGAGGCGTATAGACGCTCCGGCCGTCAATCAACACCAGCACTGACCTTGAGAACTGTCCACCAAATCCGCGGACACCAACAGCCCAATTATCGGAGTCGACTCGAGCTACCTCCACTCCGGGCACAAGCCGTAGCACGTCAGGCAGGGTGGTGGCTCCCGATCGCCGGATATCGTCCTGAGTGATCACATAAATCGCCGCTGGAGTCTGCCACACTTCTTCGGGTTCTTTCGAGACCGTTGTGACCTTGATATTCCCGAGGTCCGAAAGACTCATCTGCCGCAGACGTTCCGTGCTCTTCCGCTTCTTTTTTTTGGCTGATTGTCCGGGGCCTTTCCGCTTCTCTGCCGTGTGGCGGGCAGAAGGATTCTGCCCATCGCAGGTCTTCTGCGAGGAATCCGCAAAGCTTAGCTGGGCCATGCCTGCGATCAGAAACAAGTAGGCTACCGCTTTGACCAGCTCATGTGACCCGGTTCTAGTTCCGGGCCGTGGTATACGCATGGGAATATGTCCTCTTGCTTCGTTGCAGGAGCGTTTTGAAGGCTCAAGCCGGATTAACTAACAGGTTGCTGAAAAAGGATTTGAAGCTTGTCATTCTGAGCGAAGCGAAGTATCTAAGTCCTTCCTTTTCAATACGACAAGTAGATGCTTCGCTCCGTTCAGCATGACAAAATCGACTTTTTCAGCAACCTGCTAAAAATACCAGGACCGCCCACTGTAACGAGCCTAAAGCCTTAAGTTACTGATGGATAACGTGATTTTCGTCCAACGAGGGGTTGAAGCGAGGGAACTGCCGTTTTGCTAAAATCTGAAGCTTGGCCGGCAGGGCCATGCTACGTTGAAAGCATATCAGTACATAACTCTTTAGTCAAGAGTAAAGTTTAGATAAATAGGCTAGTTTGAGGTGTGCAAGGGTTAGTTTCTTGGAGTGGCAAGCGCCAGGAACGAGCCCGCCAATCCAATTGCTATCAAGAAAATCATGGGCACGGCGACGGGAAGGCGGGAAAAAGCTCCGGCCAGCGCGCCGCCGGCGAAGCTCCCGAAGTATTGCAGCGTTTGAAAGGATCCGATGGCCGTCCCATAGGCGCTCTCGTGAGCGTACTTGCTCACCAGGCTCGGCAGGATCGGTTCCAGGCCGGTAAAGCCCATGAAGAAGAGCGTTCCTGGAACGATCACTGCGAGCAAGTGCCGGGGATCCATGCCCAGAGTCTGGGGGCGGAACAGAAGCCATCCGCTTGCAGCCATCAGCAGGAAGGCCAGCGCTGCAGCGGACCGGCTGCGGCCACGGTCGGCGCCGCGGGTGAACGCGAACATCGACACGCCGCTCAGCAAGAGCATGGGCAGCAGGACCACGTAGAATCGGGTCATCTTCAGGTGATGTTGACGGGTCAGAATCAGCGGCAGGTAAAACCAGAAGGTAGTCATGAAGGCGTTCATTAAGAACCCGCAGGCGTCGAGTCCGAGCAGGGGCTTGCGGCGTAAAACATCGCCGAGCGGCGCCACCGGCTGCGTCCGCGGCGGGGCGTCTGGCAGGCTGGTAGCAAGCAATCCGACGGTAGCAAAGGCTAACGCCGCCGTGATCCAGAACAGGGATTGCACCTGCAGCAGACCCGCAATAATTGGCCCGCCGATGACCCCTACGGCAAACGCGGCGCCGATTGGGATGCCCAGAATTGCATTGGCTGTGGAACGCCGCTCGAGCGGGAAATGGTCCGCAACGGTAGCAAAGGCTGCGGCAGTTATTGTGCCAAGCCCCTGAACGAACCTTCCGGCAATGAGCGCGTCGATCCGCAAAGGCGCTGGAAACCAGCCGGGAACCGCGCACAGCATGGATCCCAGTCCGAACACCGCCATGCCCAGCATCAGCACCTTGCGGCGGCCGATGTGATCCGAGAGCCGTCCCATGGGAATCGCAGTAAACGCTACCGCGATGCCATAACTTCCAAACGCAATCCCCACCAGGAGCCGGGAATGAGTAAATTCCAGCCCGTACAAGGTGAAAACAGGGAGAACCAGGAACAGGCCCAACATGCGCAGGCCTACAGCGCTAGCCAAAGCCAGGAGCATCCTTTTTTGCGGCGTGGTATAGGGGGATGATTTAGTTTTCGCGGCTGTGCTCATGGATGACTGCGGCAAGATTAAATCGGCGGCACATTCTGTTGACGCGGGCGAAGAGTCTGTGTAATGACTGCGGCTGTAGTGGCAGTTTGCGGCCGCCGGCCTTTATTTTTCAATAGCCTCGGTGATGCCCGGCGATGCCGGAACAGGCGCCGATTGCCGCTACAACCCAAAAGCGGCAGTTATCACACAAACTCTGAAGGATCAGCCGCAGGCGCGAGGGCAGAGGCTTGCTTTGCAGGGGCCAGGAAGCATTCAGACGCTGGATACCTCCGCTTCCTCTTCGTCTACGAAGTCCGCGACCACCGGCTGGGGAATCAGCCCCTGCTCAAAGCCGCGGTCGAGAAGGGTTTGCACTGCGCGGCGTCCCCGCTCGCCGTAATCGAGCGTCCACTCATTGACATACATGGAAACGAACTTGTCCGCCGTGTAGGCGTCCAGGCCGCGGGCAAACTGCATGGCGTACTCCAGCGCCTCTTCGCGGTGCTCAAGGCCGTAGCGGATGCTGGAACGAAGGACGCGGGAGGCGCGCCGTATGGTCTCCGGACCCAGCGACCGGCGGATCACATTACCGCCGAGCGGCAGCGGGAGACCGGTCTGCTGGTGCCACCAATCGCCAAGGTCGATTACCCGGGCCAAACCCTGCTGCCCGTAGGTAAGCTGGCCTTCGTGAATCACCACTCCGGCATCTGCTTCACCCTCGGCCACCGCCTCCAGGATTCGGTCGAATGGGATCACGACCGCTTCAATCTCCCGTTCGTAGAGCTGCAGGACAAGATAAGCCGTCGTCATCTTGCCGGGAATAGCGATGCGCCGGTTCTTTAAATCGGCAGCGCTGAGCAAGCCTTTCGCCACCACCATCGGGCCGTATCGGTTGCCGAAACTTGCGCCGACCGGCAATAAAATATAGCGGTCCGCAATGTAGGCGTAGGCGTGAAACGAAACCGCCGTGATGTCGTAAACAGCGTCTCGGGCCTTCTGGTTGAGGCTCTGAATGTCTTCAAGCGTGTGCGTGAAGCGCAGGTTTTCGGCCTGGATCTTCCGGGTCGCCAGCCCGTAGAACATAAAGGCGTCGTCGGAATCCGGGCTGTGAGCCAGGCTCAGGTCGATCCCTGACGGTGAAGAATTTTCCTGCCGCGTCATCGTTTGCTCCATCCCTTCGCCAAAGCGGCTCTACGGATTGCGGAAAAGCAGCTAGCTGTCATTTTGAAAGGAGGAAGGTTCAGTAGTGTTCAGGTCAGTATTCGCCTTGCGGCCTTGACACAACTCCCCTCGCTCAGCCGCCGCCCCGCCTCCGATTCCTCCCGGTGAATCTCAGGCTGAAGAGGCAAATGCTGCTTCACGGTGTCAAAGTGCTATCCTAGCACACCCGTCAAACGCGTACCAAGGCGGCCAAGGCGGAGTATTCAACAGCCACAACCGATGTGTTGCCCAGCGCCGTTGCGCTCTGCGCATGCCAAGTGGCTAATAAATATTGACATATTGGCGAGGCCGAGCCTACACTGAGGATATGAACGAGACCCACACAGAGACGGCTGGCCAAAGCAGGCCGGATTTCGAGCCAAGGATTTCGCGATTCAGAACCCGCGGCGCGAGTCTTGGCCTGAAAGCGGCGCAGGCCGATGAGCTTATTCGTGAAGTCGAGCGCGGCCTTTCCTACAAGGCGCTGGAATCACTGGCCGCACAAAGCGGCGTCGCCGTCTCAGTGATAGCTTCTGTCGTCGGGATTCCTGGACGGACTCTGGCCCGGCGCAAAACCGCCGGGAAGCTGGCGCCGGATGAGTCGGAGCGGTTGCTAAGGCTCTCGACCATCTTCGAAAAAGCGGTGCGATTGTTTGAAGGCGCTGTCCCGGCAGCGGTGACGTGGTTGACCACCGGCAAAAAGGCTCTGGGCAACCAGACGCCGCTTGCCTATTCCCGCACTGAGATCGGCGCGCGAGAAGTCGAGAACCTGATCGGGCGTTTGGAGCATGGGGTCTTTTCGTGACGCTCAGCGCTTGGCGAATCGTCAAGCGAAATCTCTCAAGGACTGCCTTTAACGGCGAGGGAGCGCGGCTGTTTGGAGGGCGCTGGAACAGTCCGGGGGTCGCGATGGTCTATACGGCCCAATCGCCGTCGCTCGCGGCCCTAGAAATCCTGGTTCATCTCGACTCGCCGGAGTTACTCAAGCGCTATGTGGTGATCGAAGTCGGCATGGATGACTCTTTGATCGCCCATGTTAATCTGGCCGATTTGCCGAGGAATTGGCAAGCTGATCCATCACCGGTGAGTCTACGCGAGATCGGCGACGCGTGGGCCACAGAAGGCCGGTCGGTAGCGCTGCGAGTTCCTAGCGCGATGGTTCCCATGGAGCATAACTTTCTTCTCAATCCCCATCATGTGGACTACTCTAAACTCCATGTCGGCAAACCGGTCCTCTTCCAATTCGATCCTCGGCTCGCGCGCGAACGCCTGGCGCGCATTTAGGGGGAGGCCACTTCCGCTGGCCCTGCAAAGCAACGGGCGACCTATTCCGGCTAACCTCGGAGCCGGCGCCATTATAGATGCGCTACCCCGCTACAAATCCATTCGTTGTAGCGCAGGGTCCTCCTTTTGACCCCTTCGCTATGCTCAGGGCAGGCTCTGCGGCGGTTTCTTGGAAAATCAAAAGCCGCAGCGTTACAAGGCGAACGCTGCGCTACAAGAAGATCAACCGAGACTTTGAGGGGGCTATGCACCACTTCAGGAAGCAAGTTTCCAGAAGCGGAAACAGCCGCACGCGCTCAATCGCTCTATCGTCAGGTTTGGAGGGCATCGGTTCTTCCATATATAATGCACATCTGGTTGTAGCTCCGCTAATACTCGCCGGGAAGCAACGCGCAAGGACAGGGTTCTGGGAAAGCAGGTGTGGGGTGGCTGAAAACACGGTAACCGCGGATGCAGAGCCGCGCGTCATATATACGGTAGGCGAAATCTTAAAAATTCTGCCCCACCGGTATCCGTTTCTTCTGGTGGACCGGATCGTGGCGCTTGAGCCGGGCAAGCGCATCACCGGGTTGAAGAACGTTACCGTTAACGAGCCATTCTTTCAGGGCCATTTTCCAGGATCGCCGGTGATGCCGGGAGTTTTGATTATTGAGTCCATGGCGCAAGTGGCCGGGGTGCTGATCTACCGCGACTTGTCTGAAAAAGAGAAAAAACTGATCTATTTTACTGGCATCGAAAACGCCAAATTCCGCCGCCCTGTAACGCCTGGGGACCAGCTCCTGGTTGAAATGGAGCTTCTGGTCCGGCGAAACAACTTTGGCAAGATGGCTGGCCGGGCGACCGTAGACGGAAAACTGGCCGCAGAGGCGACCGTCCTGTTCGCCATCGTCGGCCATCCTGCAAAATGAGAGCTCATCCTACAGCAATTGTCGATCCCCAAGCTAAGCTCGCTTGTTCGGTTGCCGTTGGCCCCTACAGCGTCATCGGAAAGGATGTAGAGCTCGGCGAGGATTGTGAAGTCATGTCCCATGTGGTCATCCATGGGCCGACGCGAGTTGGGCGGGGCAACCGCTTTTTCCCTTACGCCTCGATTGGTTTTGATCCCCAGGACGTGAAGTACAACGGCGAGCAGACTCATCTCGAGGTCGGAGCGGAAAACACCTTCCGGGAATTCGTTACCGTGCATCGCGGCACAAACGGAGGCGGAGGTACAACTCGCATAGGCAACCGCAACCTGCTTATGGCATACGTTCATATTGCGCACGACTGCCAACTGGGTGATGGAATCATTATGGCTAACGGCGCCTCGCTTGCCGGCCACGTGAAGATCGGCGATCACGCGGTGGTCGGCGCCTTTTGCGGAGTTCATCAATACTGCCGGATCGGCGCCTACAGCTTTCTCGGCAGCTACTCAGGGGTGAGCAAGGATGTCCTTCCTTACTCGAAAACATCGGCCCCCCGCCCTGTGGAGGTCCTCGGGCCAAACCGGATCGGTCTCGAGCGCCGGGGGTTGAGCCGGGAAGACCTGGACGAACTGGAAAAGGCCTTCCGCCTGCTGTGCCGGTCCAAGTTGAATACCTCTCAGGCCCTGGAAGCTATCGAGACTCACAACTTCCAATCCCCGCACGTGCGCGCCCTCGCCGAGTTTATCCGAACCTCCGAGCGCGGCGTTGTGAAGTGAAGAAAATTAGTTCATCACCTCAATCACCCATGACGGAACCCTGCAACCGCGCCAGCTGCCGCTATGCAATCATCGCGGGTAACGGCCACTTCCCTTTCCTCGTCCTCCAGGCCGCACGTTCGCTGGGCATTGAGCCTGTGGTCATCGCCATTCAGGAAGAGGCTTCCTCCGCGCTTTCGGAACGCGCGCGCGTGATCCACTGGCTCAGCCTGGGCGAGATCGCAAAGCTCATGGAATTGCTGGAGCGCGAAGGGGTTCACCGGATCATTCTGGCCGGGCAGATAAAACACGTGCAGCTTTTCAGCTCGATCAAACCGGACGGCGTGCTAGACCAGACTCTCACCGGCCTGCCGCGCCGCAATACCGACGCACTGATCGGAGCGTTCGTGCAGATGCTTGAAAGCCGGGGCGTCGAGGTGCTAGATTCCACTCTCTTTCTGAAACCTTTGCTCGCCGGCGAAGGCTGCTTCTCACGCCGCGAGCCGGATTCCTCAGAACTCGCGGATGTAGCCTATGGCCGTGAGATTGCCAAGAAGGTGGCCGGCCTCGATATCGGCCAGACTGTCGTCATTGCAGACCGGGCCTGCGTGGCCGTGGAGGCCATGGAGGGCACCGATGCCGCCATCGAGCGCGCGGCCACGCTCAGCAACGGACGGCGCCTGGTCGTGGTGAAGGTGAGCAAGCCCCGCCAGGACATGCGCTTTGACGTGCCTGTCGTTGGAGCGAAAACGATCGAAGTCATGAAACGCGCAAACGCTACGGTGCTGGCCATGGATGCCGGAAAAACACTGCTATTCGATCGAGATGTTCTGCTTAAGGCAGCGGACGATTCAGGGATCGCCCTCATAGGTCTTAACGATCAGTAAGCCACTTATGCCGGCTCGCTAACCGCGTTCGCGCCGAAACAGCAGAAACAGATTGTGTGGCAACTGCGTTCGCAGCAGCGCCTCATCCGGCGTTTTCACACAGTCTCGAAAGCCCTTGCCATCTCTATTTAAGGGCCCTAGCAGCTTTGTGGCCGTAACCAATAGCGGCCCGGCGGAGTAATAATATGCTGAGCCAAAAGCAAATACGCGCAGCAGTAATAGGCGCCGGCGAGCACGGCCGTAATCACGCGCGGCATTATGCGAACCTGCCGGGCGCTGATCTGGTAGGCATCTACGATATACGCCCGGATCGCTGCCGGGCAGCGGCTGAAGAGTTGGGCGTTCGCGCTTTCGAATCGCTCGGCGAACTCTGGGAAGCCGTCGAAGCGGTGAGCATCGTGATCCCAACCACACATCATGCCGCCGTCGCAAGCGAGGCTTTCGCGCATGGGATCGATGTGTTGCTCGAAAAGCCGGTAACCCGCACGGTGGAAGAGGCTGAAGATTTGATCCGTCAAGCAGAAGCGGGAGGCCGCATTCTGCAGGTTGGGCACGTTGAACGTTTCAACCCCGGGGTGCTAGCCGCCCGCGAGATTACTCACGCGCCCTTGTTCTTTGAGGTTCACCGCTTGGGCGTATTTAGCCCGCGCAGTCTGGACGTGGATGTAGTTTACGACCTCATGATTCATGACCTGGACCTGGTGTTGTGGCTGGCTGGCTCGCCCGCTTGCGAGGTACGGGCCGTGGGCCTGCCGGTCCTGTCGGATAAGGTCGATATCGCCAGCGCTCGCGTGGAGTTTGAAAATGGAGCCGTCGCCAACTTCACCGCGAGCCGCGTGAGCACGGAGAAAATTCGCAAGTTTCGTTACTTTCAGCCGAGCGAGTACATTTCCATCGACTTTACCCGTCAGGACGTGGTCGTGGTTGGTGTAGACCATTCTGAACCAGCACGGCAGATGACCTTTAGAAAGCTGGTGACGCAGCCTGTCCAACCGCTGCGGGCTGAGATCGAGTCGTTCATCGAATGTGTCCGCACGCGGCATCCCCCGCTCGCCGGCGGCCGTGAAGGACGGCAAGCATTGGCGCTGGCGGCGAGCGTCATGGGCTGCATTGAGGAGCACGCCGCGAAAGTGCATTTCCGGCTCGCACAACCTCCGGGACAGAGCGGTGAATCATAGCTGGCGGGCGAGGATCCTGGTTTATCTCTTCCAATGGGAGGGTAAAACCGGCTCCGCGCCAAGGCGGGACAGCCCCGTTTCTTTCGCCTTACGCTGTGCCATACTTGTGTGGTGCTGAAGGGCTACATGGACGATAAGGAAAAACGCGGCCGGCCGCACAGCCGCGAGCCTAACGGTGGGCTGATCTCGCTGTTTCCCGCGAAGCCTGCGCCAAAGCCAAACCCAAACCCTATCTTAGACCCGCAATCCGCATTCAGTTTTCCCGAAGACCCGCTGCTTTCCCGAGCCAAAACAGGTGAGCCCGGCTTGCATTTTATTCTCGATGACGATAATGAAATCACCCGCTGGCGCTGGTGGACTTTGTTTCTGATTTCGGTTTTCGCAGAGACGGCAGCGATCATCCTCCTGTTATTGGCCTCATCTCTAATCCAGCGGCATGAACGGCTTGTGCAATTGCAGGCAGCGGAGGAAGAGCCGCAGCAACAAACGACGTTCCTCGAAATGCCTCCGGACTTACTCAAGGAGCTTAAGCCGCCCAAGACGAACATCCTTTCTGACCAGAACCGGAGAGCGCGAGGCCCCTCGCCCGTAGTCAATCCAAATGGTTTGCATATGCCCCGTGTGCGGGGCAACACCAAGCTGCCGGAAATGGCGGGCGGAGAGCGGTCCAAGCGGCCCGCGGCGCCCCCGCCTTCCGCGCCGGGGAAAGCACAAATGGCGCAGGTGACGCGGCCGCCCCAACCGGAGCAGCCGCCGCAGCAGCAGGGCAAGTTGGCGCTCTCCGATGTGGCGCCTCCACCTACGCCCAGTGCGTCCGCAAACTCCGCGCTCGGGCTGGCTACCCCAGGCGAATCCATCCGCCAATCCCTGCAGGCAGTGGCTCAGGGCCGCAGCATGGGCACAGTTCCAGGCCCTGGACTGTCACCGTACCAGCTCAACAACCCCAATCCTAATTTCAGTACATCCGGGCCGATCATTCTTTCCAACACCCGGGGAGTGGATTTTGGCCCCTACCTGGCGGAAATCTTGGAAATAGTGCGCCAGAACTGGTACGCAGTCATCCCGGAATCCGCGCGGCTGGGCGAGCAAGGAGAGTCTGCCGTCGTCTTCGAGATACTGAAGGATGGCTCCGTACCACAGGTGCGCCTGGTCGCTTCCTCAGGGAAATCACCGCTTGACCGCGCCGCTATCGCAGGAATTCGAGTTTCGATTCCTTTCCCGCCTCTCCCGTCCGAGTTCACCGGCCGTCATTTGGTCTTACAGTTCAACTTTTTTTACAACATGGCCCCTTGAAGCAGCTCGACTCCTTGATTAGAATTCAAAGCGAGGAGTTTTCAGCCGCGACCTTGGCTCTGGACAATCACTACGATCAGCTTTATCAGCCGTGGAATAACGAAGCTGCCGCGACCGTCGCGCAGCCGTGTATTGGGGCTTCTGCTCCTGCTCGCTGCTGTGTTCTGCTTGTTGCTGATCGTGGCGATTCACCGGCTGGTGCTGGTGTGAGCGGACAGGGCAAGGGCTACCCGCTGGCCGCTATCTTGGGGCCAACAGCCTCAGCTAAGTCGGCTCTGGCCATCTTTCTCGCCGAACGGCTGGCAGGAGAGATCATCAACTACGATTCGGTCCAGATATACCGGGGTCTGGACATCGGGTCGGCAAAAGTGAGCAGCGAGGAGAGAGCTCGCGTGCCACACCATCTCCTGGACGTGGCGGACCCCAATGAGGTTTTTACAGCAGGTCAGTATCGCCGAGCCGCTCTTCAGGCGGTTGAGGGGGTGCGGAGGCGGAAGAAACTACCTATCCTTGCAGGTGGAACGGGCCTCTACCTGCGAGCCTTGCTCGATGGATTGTTCGAAGGCCCACAGCGTTCCGAGCAACTTCGCGATCGCATACGCGCCATTCAACGCCGTCACAATCCGCCGTTCATTCACCGCCTACTGGCGCGCATGGACCCGGCGGCAGCGGCGAGGATCCATCCGCATGACGTCCAGAAATTGATTCGGGCCATCGAGGTATGCATCTTGGCCGGCGAACCGATATCCGTGCTGCAACGCGGTGGGGGGGAGGGCCTGACTGGGTTCGAGATATTAAAGATCGGCTTGAATCCTGACCGGACAGAGCTGCGCTGCCGCATTAACCGCCGGGTCGAGGCGATGTTCACATCGGGTCTTATCGAGGAAACCCGCAGCGTGCTCTTTCGAGATGGACAGAGCGCCCGTAATGGCGCTCTCAAATCATTGGGTTACCGCCAGTCGCTCGCGGCGCTCGAAGGCGAGATGACTCCGCAAGAGGCTGTGGAAGCGGCCCAGGCGGCCACGAGACGCTATGCCAAGCGCCAGATGACCTGGTTCCGCCGGGAAGCAAACGTGCTGTGGTTTTCAGGTTTCGGGGATGATCCCGCAATTCAGCTTCGAGTTTTGCAGACGTTGCGCACCGTAACCGGAGCGTGTTCAGGCGGACCACTCCTTTCCTTGTCTCAGATTCACCATCCAGATCCGCCGGAGGGCCTTGTCCTATGAACATTCCGGGAGCAGGTAAAAGGGAACAGGCTGATAAGACCACGCAAAACATTCAGGACGGCTTTCTTAACACCGCCCGGAAAGAAAAACTCATCGTAACTATCTACTTGATGACCGGAGTTAAACTCAGCGGGCGTATCCGCAGTTTTGATAAGTTTTCTCTGGTCCTTGAGAACAATCACCAGGAACAACTGGTTTTTAAGCACGCCATTTCGACGGTGGCTGTACAACGGCCAACCGCGAGTCCGCCGACTCCGGCCGTAACGGAGGGCTGAAATCTCCAGGGAAGCAACAGGCGAAATCGTCTACCTAGCCGCATGGGTTCCAAACCGCCCGGTCCTGCCCGGAAGACCAGGGAACGAAGCGGGCGCTGGTTCGCTCGAAGAACTTGCAGAACTAGCGGCTAGCGCGGGAGCGCGAGTCGCAGGCTCAACATCGCAGCGTTCGCCTAAAGCTGACCCAGCGACTCTTGTCGGCAGGGGCAAGGTAGATGAGATTCGCGCCTCAGCCCTTGCTCTCGGGGCCCGTTCTATCATATTCGCTAATGACCTCACGCCTACGCAGCTTCGCAACCTGGAGCGCGCGCTCGACCTCAAAGTGATTGACCGGACCCAGCTTATCCTGGATATCTTTGCCCGAAGAGCTCGTACGCGCGAAGGTAAACTGCAGGTGGAGCTTGCGCAATTGAACTATCTTCTGCCGCGCTTGGCAGGGCACGGAACCTTGCTGTCGAGGCTGGGCGGCGGCATTGGCACTCGTGGACCCGGCGAGCAGCAACTGGAGTTTGACCGAAGGCGCCTTCGCGCCCGCATCACCCGGTTGGGCGACGCGCTGGAGCGCGTCCGCTCCCAGCGAGCTTTACACCGCGCCCGCCGCGACGAGCAACAGTTCTTGAACGTTGCCTTGGTCGGCTATACCAACGCCGGAAAGTCCACTCTGTTTAACGCGCTTACCGGCGCCCGGGCAGTGACTTCCGCGCGAGTCTTCGCCACGCTGGATCCTACCGTTCGCGCCATTGAATTGGAGTCTCACCGCAGAGTACTGCTTTCGGACACCGTTGGATTCATTCATCACCTGCCTCCACACCTCGTTGCGGCATTCCGCGCAACCCTTGAGGAGCTTGGCTCGGCAAGCTTGCTGCTTCACGTCTCAGATGCCTCTGACCCGGAATGCACCGCTCATCAACAAGCTGTGGAGGAATTGCTCGAACATCTGCAATTGACTGCCACTCCGCGCATTCACGTGTTGAACAAGGTGGATTTAATCGGAGGAGCTGCCCCGCGCCGCATTCCTCAAAGTCCCTGGCACGTTGCCGTTTCGGCGCTGACCGGCATCGGGTTGCCAGATCTTAAGCGCAGAATCGACGCGGCGCTAAAGACTGAACCGGCCGTCGAAGCAGAGTTTGATTTATCTTCCGCGGACGGACAGGGATGGGCCCTATTACACAGTTCAGGAAAGATCATCTCGACGCGTTTTGCCGGCTCCCGTGTGCTGGTGCGGGCGCAAGTTCCAGAATCTGTCCAGGCTCGCTTGTCGCGGAGGCCAGCAGCGCCAGCTAAAAAGGCTCGCACCGGTTTCCCCCCTGAAAATGGCAGGTGAAACCGCTGTGGAAAACTTTGTGGAAATCTTCAAGCCGCCACTTCCGTAAATGAATGAGAACACGGTGATTTTCCCGGAATTGACCAACTAATAACCATATTTACGCATTTGTTTTCATAACGTTATGGTCACAAGTAAATCTCAGAAGCAGCCAAGTTTAGATTCGATCAACATTACGGGAGTGTGAAATAGCAAGAACGTTTTGCACAATTGTGAGGCAATGCCACCGCCATTTGCCTAGCCGAAGACGCTCTTTATTTCACGCATTCAATGAGGCTTTGCAAGGCTTTTGATGAACTTTACTAGCCTAGTTGCTGGACAAATCAGAGGCGTGCGGCCAGCCAGTATGCTAGGATTTTAGCTTATGGAAGGCAGCGCAGGAAACTCCGGCAGGAGCCGCTTCACCGCGTACGCGTGGTTGGTGCTTGGTTTTGACGTCCTGGTGATTCTCTGGGGAACCGTGGTTCGCGCCACTGGATCCGGGAACGGCTGTGGTGACCATTGGCCCCTCTGCAACGGCCAGGTCATTCCTCATGCTGCTGAGATCGCGACCGCCATTGAGTTTGCGCACCGCTTGACCAGCGCGCTTGCGCTTGTCCTTGTTGCCGTACTGGCGTATTGGGCGTTCCGGAAATTCGCGGCCGGTCACGCTGCCCGGCGGTACGCCGGAGCGGCTCTCTTTTTCACACTCACAGAAGGGTTGATTGGAGCAGCCCTCGTATTATTCGGAGACGTTGGCAACAATGTCTCGGTCTCGCGGGTGGGCATCCTTTCGCTTCATCTGACCAACACCTTTCTGCTGCTGGCCTCGCTTGCTCTCACGGCCAGAGCGGCCGGCGAGAGTTGGCATGCCGGGTCCGGGCAAGACCCCGGAGAATGCGTTCAAAGGGAAGCTCCGGCGTGGGGATTGATTACGGCGTGCGCTGTTGCGCTGACTGGCACGCTTGGGCTCGCTGTGACGGGGACAATCGCGGCGCTCGCGGACGCTCTTTTTCACCCCACCTCTCTGGCGCAAGGTCTGCAATGGGATTTTTCGGCGGCCTCCAGCCCGATCCTCCGGCTGCGGGTGATCCATCCGGTTGTTGCTGTTTTTGTAGGGACGTTTCTAATGGTTCTTGCCGCCCATACGCTGAGCACACGTGCGCCAGCCCCCGCAAAGAGGGCAGCGCGTTATCTGCTCGGCCTGGTTGCTCTTCAATTCTGCTTCGGCGCGCTTAACGTAGCCCTTCTCGCTCCCGTCTGGATGCAGGTCCTGCATCTGCTCACGGCAGATCTTATCTGGATTACGCTGGTTTTTCTCTCCGCCAATCTGCTGGGCAGGCGAAAGGTTATGCCCGCTGCACCCTCCCATGAGCCAATTCCTTTGGCGAGTGAATCGATTTCCCTTCAAGACAGCCCTATTGCACGATAGCGGAGATTGAGGATTGAGTTCCACGGCCGGTACCCGGTTATTTCCGGTGCGGCGCGAACCTTAATCCAAGACGCTCGAGGTAGTGGTCGATCTCGCGGATGCGGAGCGCTTTCGCCATCGCCACCGCCGCCAGGAACCCTGCTGCACTCGCTACTACGAGCACCAGAAGCGCTCCATGACTGCTGCGCCAGTTGATCCGGGCTTCGAGCCAATGCATCACTTGCTGACAGACGAATGCCGCCACCACTGCCGAAGCGCACACCCTGGCGAAGAACGCCAGCACCTCTCCGGCCTTCAAATTGTGAAGACGCCGGTCCAGCAGGAAGAGAAGGATTGCCGCGTAAACAATCACTCCAATCGAGCTGGCGAGCGCCAGGCCCACGTGCGCAAGGCGGCGCGAAAGAATCCAATAAACCGGTAAGTTGAGAAATGTCATCGCCGTGCCTGCGATCGCGGGAGTGAGTGTGTCCCGCGTCGAGTAAAATCCGCGCGCCAGGATGTTCTGGGCGCCCCAGGCAAACATTCCAACGGAAAACATCCCAAGCGTCGCGGCGGTGGCGGCGAGGTCCGGAGCCTTCATGCGGGTGTGAAAGAATACCAGGTAGACGAGCGGCTCTCGCTGCACGATGGTCAATAGAGACACGGGGACTAACAAGAGGATGACCGCCTTCAGCGTGCCGTTCAGAGTGCGGCTGAGCTCTTCGAACCGCCCCTCCGAATAAAGTTGCGCAAGAAAGGGGAAGGCCGCCAAGCCCACGGCTTGCCCCAGAATGCCGAGCGGCACCCGCATCAGCGTCTTACCGTAGCTGAGCCAGGTGATGGAAGCCGGCGCGAGATAGGAGCCAAACCAGCGGATGATCCAATCATCGGTGTAGATGATAGAGAGCGCCAGCATGATGGGCAGCGTCAACTTGACGAAGAGTATGAAATCAGGGTTGCTGAGGTCGAGGCGAGGACGAAAGCGTGCTCCGGCGCGGCGTGCGCCGTAGATTTGCAGCAGGAAATTGCCGCCGAGAGCTCCGGCGAGCACGCCGATTGCGAAGCCCGTGATTCCAATCCGCCGAGAGAGCAGCACGCCGCCCAGGATGATGCCGAGGTTATACACAATCGGGGCCAGGGATGGCACTACGAATTGCCCTTTGGCGTATTGCGCGGCGCTCAAGATGCCGCCCTGATAAAAGCAGAACTGGGCCGGCAGCATAAGCCGCGTAAGAAAAATCACCTGGCCCTTTTCCGCACCGCTGAAGCCGGGCGCGATCACGCGCACGATCTCGGGCGCGAAAATCTCTCCGAGGACGATCCCGGCAATCACCAGGATGTCCATGACGGTGATGACCGTTGAAAAAACGCGCCAGCCTTCTTCTTCACGCCGCTCGGCCATGCAGCGCGTCAGGATCGGGATGAAGGTGAGGCTCAACGCGCCGCCGGCGACGAGGTAGTTGAGGAAGTCCGGCAGCGTGAAGGCCGCATAGTACGCGTCCGTTATCGCGTTCGAGCCGATCTGGTGGGCTACCGTCCAGTCGCGCAGGAAGCCCAGCAAGCGGCTGAGCAGCACGCTGACCATCACGATACCCGCGGACTGGACGATCAGACGGCGGACGGAGGGAGTAGGTTCAGCAGGCATAGGCTGCGGCCGGAGGCCGGACGCAAAGCTCTACTCATTTCACGAGTTGACTTAATGCTGAGGATAGGTAAAGCGGCGCTTACAATCCCGGCATCGGACCATTGGCGCCCACCCCAGGCCGCGCTCAAGCCAATGGCGTGGCGTCGGGCTGAAATCTAGACCGCCACAACGCGGGCAGCCGTCGAACCCGTCCGGGTCGAAGCCGGCCGCCAGCCCGGACGTGGCCGGCTGCCCTGCTGCCAGGTCAACTCGCTGATTGACTGGCTTATCGCGGCCGGAACCCAGCCCTGTTGTAGCATAACTGGGCAACCGCGTCCCGCCTCCCCGGCGCGTGAAGGCGCTTTCCGGCACAAGCCTCCGGCGCCGGCATCGGGCGCATTTGCGCAGCCGGTAGCCAAAACCGCGAAGCAAATGATAAATCAAATTGCGGCGGACAGGTTCCGTCTTTGTAGCGCCGCATTTGCGGCAAGGCGCTGGCATTCGACTAACCGCCAGAATAGCTGCTTAGGCAATTCTGCGCAACTGTTCCAGTAGGAGGGCCGATCCTGCCATTCACGGCGGGCCCCAAGTCGCGTCCACACGCACAGGGACTTCGCTCTTAATAGGCATAGCCAGAAGCTCCGGCCGCGGGATCTTGAAATCGGATAGCTTCAGCGGAATGGTTCCTGTTACCTCGATCCAGGTCCCTTTGGCCACTCGCCGGAATGCAACCTGCTTATACTCGGCAGTCTGGCCGGCAAACTGTATCAGCAGATCGGCGCGGATCGTGGGTGATGCGAGCGCCGCTTCGGGCAATTGCAAGCGCACGGTGACCATGGGAAATTTCCCGGCGCGTGTTATCTGAAGCATGTGAAGATCGCGCTCGCCGTTTCTCGAATTAAATGACTTAACAGGCACTGCGATCAGGAAATTGCACTCTCCGGCGTGGCAAATACCCTTGCCCTTTGCGGCATGGCTGATGCCCTCAACCTCGTGCAGCGGGTGAGACACATGATAAGTAAGCGTGGCTTGTTGAAGAACCCACTGGCTATCCGCCCGGGCAAGTGCGGGAAGAGCTAAAAGCAAAACAGCCGTCAGTATTTTCTTATTCATCATGCCTCATCAGAATTTATTTGATCGTTACGGATAATAAAGCGGCCCCGTATGCTATGGCTGTCGTATAGGCCGCCACCGAGTGATATTTGGCGATGCCGTGAACGCGCTCCCCCCGGCTCAGTTGACTGAAAGCAATCGCCCCCAAGATGGGGGTGATAATCATGCCCGGGCCATGAATCCAGGCCAGCGCCTTGTGCAGGCTGATGGACGGGGGGCTTTTGGTCCCTGGAATATGGGGAGCACGGATGGCATAGTAAGCGGTCGCAAAATACATACCCGTCGTCAATATACCGAGTCCCATATGCAAGTCGCGGCCGGTTGGGCTGCCGGGCAAGCCGTGATGGCCCTTGGCGCCGAAACCGGTGAAGAATGTGGCAACCATGGGAATGGTGGTGAGGAGGCCCAGCTTTTGATGAATCTGCAGCATGTGCGACCGCTTATTGAGCAACTCCTGCTCCTTGGCGCTCCCCTGGATCTCATTCGGCGGAAAGCCGAGACCCTGCAGCGAAGGCTCAGTGCTGGAATTAGGCTTTGCCTGCCCCTGGGAGCTTTCCTGGGCCCGATCTGGAAAGAAACCCAGATCCTTCAACGAAGACGCTGCCGCACTGTTGGGAGGAGCTGATAAAGCTAAGTCAAGCGTTCGCTTTGTGCCTGGCGGGAGAGGCACTTTGGCTGCTTTGGCGCTGAACCCTTCCGCTGAGATGGAAACCTCATAATTCCCCGGCATGAGGTTTGTTACGTTGTAGAGCCCATATAAATTGGCTTGAGCCTCCGTCGTTCGGCCCGTGGCTACATCCGTGACGGAGATTTCGGCGTTGGGAACGACGGCTCCCGAAGGGCAGGTGATGACGCCGGACAGCGTCGCGCCAGCAGCCTGCGCCCGCAAGGGAAGTGAGATAAAAATGGAAAGCGCTAGCATCCCCGCCCAAAGGACAAACTTTGCGGCTTTCGATTTCATTGTGTTCTCCTGTGGGCCCTATTTTCCGTTTTGACTCCTCTGCCAACCCACCACAAAATACACCCGGTGCAGTGGCCCTGCAATATACCTTTTCGTCTGGCTCGATTTGACTGGACGCCGGTACCATCCGGCTCCGGCGCGCGAAGGGCGTGAAACCTTCTTCGATGTGCGAATTGCCCGATGAGCGCGAACTTTTGGTTTAATTTTCCGCGAGCTTCCCCTACAATGGCAGCCATGAAAGATGCTTCGTCACCAGCGGCGGCTGAGCGCTTAATCGGTGCCCTCGATCTTCCCAGCACTGACGCGGCGCTGCGCATGGCTGAAAAGTTGCACGGCCATGCGGGAATGTTCAAAGTGGGCATGGAGCTTTTCGGCGCAGAAGGTCCGGCGCTGCCGCGCCAACTG
>JBOGJZ010000228.1:0-12901 GCA_050745645.1 Terriglobia bacterium
GGCCGGGCCGCCAGAGCAACTGGATGGGCATATCGGCCGGCTTCATAGGCTGGTCTCTTGACGCCTACAATTTTTTTGTCGTTGTCTTCCTGATAACCCGCCTCTCGAACCAATTTAGCGTCAGCAAAGCCGCGATTGTCTGGACGTTGACCGCCACGCTTGCTTTGCGGCCGGTAGGCGCATTCTTTTTTGGGCTTTTTGGGGACCGTTATGGGCGGCGCTGGTCGCTGATCGCAAACATCGTGTGCTTCACGGTTTTACAGGTGTTGTGCGGGTTTGCGCCGAGTTACACCACGTTTTTGGTGTTGCGCGCGCTGTTTGGGGTGAGCATGGGGGGCGAGTGGGGAGTGGGAACTTCACTGGCGATGGAGACGGTGCCCAGCCGCTGGCGGGGGTTGTTATCGGGCGTGCTGCAATGCGGGTACTCGGTGGGGTACTTGCTGGCGGCGGTAGCGGCGCGATTCATCTTGCCGGCAGGGGGGTGGCGGCCGATGTTTTGGGCCGGAGCTTTGCCTGCAATCGTGGCGATTTACATCTGCTACAAGATGCAGGAGCCGGAGGCGTGGAGGATACACCGCGCCGAAAGCAGCGGCGCGATCCTGCGCACGATCAGCGGCAACCTGAAAGCGTTTATCTATCTTGTGGTGCTGATGACCCTGATGATGTTTTGCGGACATGGCGCCCAGGATCTTTACGCAGACTTTCTGGAATCCGCGCGCCATATCCTGCCTCACACTGTCGAGATGATCGCGATCCTTTACAGTTTTGGCGCGATTCTCGGCGCGATTCTCTTTGGGGAGCTTTCTCAGCGGGCGGGGCGCCGTATTGGGATGAACTGCGCGCTGGGGCTTTCGCTGGTGGCCATCCCCTTGTGGGCTTTCGGCCACAGCGTGGCGATGCTCACGTTGGGCGCCTTTTTGATGCAGTTGGGGGTTAACGGGGCGTGGGGAGTCATACCTGCCCATCTGAGCGAGCTTGCGCCATCTTCAGCTCGCAGCTTGCTGCCCGGCCTGGCATACCAGCTAGGCATTTTGTTTGCCGCTCCCACCAATACGTTTTTGTACGTCCTGCGGGATCACGTAGGCTACTCCTGGGCGATCGGAGGCTTTGAGCTCGTAATGATTGTGGCCACGATTGTAGTGATCTCGCTTGGCCGGGAACGGCACGGGCGCGATTTCATGAAGGCGGACTAACCGGTTATCAGGGCATGAAGACCACTCAAAGGCCAAAGAGCGAAAGTCTTGTTTGGGCCATCCGCTTGCGGGCGCGCCTAAGCAGTGAAATTGATCCTGAGACGGGTTGCCGCCAACTCGCCGCGGAGCACAATGTCAGATAGGGTGAACGTCAACGCAACTGTGCAATCCGGCGCGCCGGGACGCGAGAACCGGTGGTTGGGCGCTTCAGCGGGTTTCCTCGGCTGGTCGATTGACGCCTTCGATTTCTTTGTTGTTGTTTTTCTGGTCGGGCGCCTCGCGGCTCAATTTGGCGTCAGCAAGGCCGACATCGTCTGGACGTTGACTGCAACGCTTGCCATGCGTCCGGTCGGCGCATTCGTGTTCGGGTTGTTCTCGGACCGTTACGGACGCCGGCTCTCTCTGATTGGAAACGTCGTCTGCTTCACGGTTCTGGAAGTCGCTTGCGGCTTGGCTCCGAGTTTTACAGCCTTTCTGATCCTGCGGGCGCTTTTCGGGATCGGCATGGGAGGCGAATGGGGCGTGGGCGCGTCGGTCGCCATGGAAACCGTGCCCATCCGGTGGCGGGGGCTGCTATCGGGCATCTTGCAGGCGGGATATGCTTTCGGTTATCTGATGGCTGCGGCCGCTGCCCGGTTCGTCCTGCCGGCATGGGGTTGGCGCGCGATGTTTTTTGTGGGAGTCGCGCCTGCGCTGGCTGCCCTTTACGTCTGCTACAGGATGCCTGAGCCTCGGGCATGGAGCGTTCACCGCGCTGCCAGCGCGCGCGCGGTCCTGGATACGCTCGGAGAGAACAAGAAAGAGTTTGCGTACCTGGTCTTGCTCCTGATTCTCATGATGTTTTGCTCGCACGGCACGCAGGATTTATATCCAGATTTCCTGATGACCGTGCACCATGTTGCGCCGCGATCTGCCGCATCGATTGCCATGCTTTATAACGTCGGCGCCATACTCGGCGGGATTATTTTCGGAGAGCTGTCTCAGCGGGCCGGCCGGCGCATAGGGATGCAATCGGCGCTTATTCTTTCCTTACTTGTGATTCCTCTGTGGGCCTTCAGCCATTCGGTCGCGATGCTCACGCTGGGCGCGTTCCTGATGCAGGTAGGCATTCAGGGCGCCTGGGGCGTCATACCGGCCCATTTGACCGAGCTTGCCCCGCCGTCAGCCCGGAGTCTCGTGCCGGGAATGGCCTACCAATTGGCGATTCTGTTTGCGGCTTTCACGAACACGTTTTTGTACGCTCTGCGCGACCATATCGGTTACGCCTGGGCGCTCGGAGGTTTTCAAATTGTGGCTATTATTTCTGCCGTTGTAGTTATCTCGCTCGGGCGGGAACGGCACAGCCGCGATTTTATGCTGGCGGATTGAGAAACGAACACCCGCAAGACAGGCTTGCGGGTGTCGAGTGATAAAACAGAAGAGCTAACGCCCCATAAGGAAGTGCTTGCGGCGAACCACGAAGGCGAGTGCGAGCAAGCCGATCCCGAACAGCGTGAGCGAAGCGGGCTCTGGAACCATGCTGGTGCTGAAGAGCTGCTCCTCCGAAGAGATGCTTGCCTGCCCGGTGGCGCCTCCGTCCGAGACGATAATATCCTTGCTTGCGGAAACCTCACTCGCGCCGGGAAACGTAGCGGAGTCTGTCAGGTGATTGGCTGATGCGTTGAGCCCTATGGAAGTGCCGCCACTGCATCCAGGAAGCGTTGCTCCCACGCATTGGGTTTCATTGACTGCAACCAGGCCGCCTCCGGAAGCGCCAGCGTCAATGCTCAGGCTGCTGTCGGTGATCGGGGCGCCGGCTTGGACTTTTACAATGTAATCAATGGTAAAATCCGCCATTTGCCCTGGCCCGGCGATCATGGCGATATCGAAGATAAGTCCAGAATCACCCGCTGTGGTCACTGGCGTGACGCCGATCTGAGAGGCTTTAGGGACTACGGCGCCGACGGACGTAGGGCTTGGAGCCAGAAAATCTGTGAACATTAGATTCCCCACGGTGCAGCCGCTTGTCAGGTTCAAGTAGTCCTGAAGCATCCCGACCGTGCACGGGGTTGATAAAGCCAGCCCAGAAAAACCTAAAACAATTATTGAAACTAAGATCACCTTTTTCACCACCGCATGCCTCCTTTAGCTGATTCAGCGAATTCCAGGTTCATCGTTAACGTTTGAGACACTGTCGAGCAGCTTACGTAGTCAAAGGCATCGCCAATCTACGCGAGTCCATAAATCTACGATGAACCAAGGAGCAATTCACACGCCAATGATACGGCTGAAGCCCTGCGGCGCTTGGATTGATTTAAGTCTTTATCTTGCTGTTTGTTATAGCTTTAATCCAGAAATCTGTGTCCGCCTGTATTCGGCTATCTTGAGGGCAGGAAATTGAATAATCTTCGGCGACCGTGTTACTTTTACCCGATCGGGTGGGTTTGCAGGGAGCGCCAGAATTCATTGGCATCTGAAAACGTCAGGCGTTATCCAGGTTGTACTGGCGGATTTTATAGAGGAGGGCCTTGTAACTAATGTTGAGCAGGCGTGCGGCTTCCTTGCGATTCCACTTCGTCTGTTGCAAAGCGCGGGATATTGCTTCGCATTCGACCTCATCCTTGCTGTTGCGAACCAGAGATTTGAGATCGGAGAGTTTCTCTTTAGGGGTCTCTGATTCCAGAGCGGCTTCACCGACGAGCGGTTGCCCCTCTCTCTTTGCTTCAAGCTCGCTTAGCACCAGAGATTCGTCGCCCAATATCAGGTAGCGCTTTACGAAGTTTTCAAGCTCGCGCAAATTGCCGGGCCAGCGATAACTGAGACATGTTTCCACCAGCGCCGGTGAAACGGACAGCGGCGTTCTCCCGTAGCGCGTAGCGAACAGTCCCATGAAATGGCGGAGCAGCAGCGGAATTTCTTCCTTGCGTTCGCGCAGCGGCGGCAACAGGATAGTAAAGGCATTCAGGCGGTAATAGAGATCTTCGCGAAACTTCTTGGTCAAAATTGCTTCCTCGATCTCGATGTTGGTTGCCGCCAGGATACGCACATCCACCTGCACCATGGAACGGCTGCCGAGCCTCGAAAACCGTTGGTCCTGCAAGACGTGGAGCAGCTTAGCCTGGAGCGAGGGCGGCATTTCCCCGATCTCATCCAACAGGATCGTGCCCTTGTCGCACAACTCAAACTTGCCCGGTTTCGAGCGGGTGGCGCCGGTGAAGGCGCCCGGCTCATAGCCGAAAAGCTCGCTTTCCAGCAAATCCGCAGGCAAGGCCGCGCAGTTCACTTTCAGCAGCGGGCGCTCCGCCCGCTGCGACAGTTTGTGGATCAGGCGCGCGACAACTTCCTTGCCGGAGCCGCTTTCGCCCAGCATGAGGACGGGAACATCCACCTCAGCGACCTGCGCCACCTGGGCGCGAATCTTCCGCATCGCCGGGCTCGCGGCTACGAAGAACTGGTCGTCGCTCAGCTCCTCCACTTCGCCTGCCGCTGTATCCGCGCCGGCTGCGTTCAGGCGGTCCCCCAGGCAGTGGTTCAGAACGGCGTCGAGCTCAGCCTTTTGAAACGGCTTGGTCAGGTAATCCTGCGCTCCCAGTTTGATTGCCTGAGCTACCTTGCGCGTATCTGTGACACAGGAAAGCATCACTACCCGCAGCGTGGGGCGCGCTTGGCGCAGCCGTTCGAGAGTTTGCAGGCCGTCCAGTCCCGGCATCAGGAGATCGAGCAGCACGAGGTCTGGAGCGGCGCGGCCGTTCTTCACCTGCCGTAACGCTTCGTCGCCGCTCTGCACAGCCGTCACTTCATATGAATCCACCTCGAGCAGCGTCTGCAAATAGCGCAGCATGCTGGGTTCGTCGTCTACTACGAGAATGTGCGCAGGCTCGTGGCTCAAATTAAGGCTCCAAACGGGAGTATCTGCCGGCCAACCGGTCAGTGCCGATTATTGCGGCACGGGCAGTTTGCCCGTGTAATGATTGTGGCCGATGGCCAGGCCTCAAAGAGGTTTCAAGGGTAACAAAAAGCAGAACGTGCTTCCCGATCCCAATTCACTTTCCACCCAAATCTTGCCGTCATGCCCGCCGACCAGCCGCCGGGCGATCGCCAGGCCCAATCCCATGCCGCTTGCAGACTCTTCCTGCTGGGGGAGCTTAACGAAATCGTCAAATATTTCCTGTTGGTACTCGGGAGCGATGCCTGGACCTGTGTCCGAGACGGCCACTCGAACCGAGTTTGCAACCGTGAGCGCCTGTTTCCGGCGATCGTGGGAAACGCTGTGATCTTGCCTGCTGCGGCGCTCCCAGATATAGGGCTCCGCCGTCAACCACACTGTTCCTCCGGCCGGCGTAAATTTGAGCGCATTCTCCAACAGGTTTGAGACAACATGCTGGACTTTATCGTAGTCAAACGGGAATTGCGGCAATTTCTTCTGCACGGGAGGGTAGAGAGCCACGCCCTTCTTCTGGAAGGATGAGAGCCAGTACGTGTAGAGTTCTGACAAGCAGGCATTCAGATCGCCCAGCGCGTATTTCAAAGTCAGTTTGCCCGTCTCGAGCGCGCTGTAGCTGAGGAAATCTTCAATATACTGGCGCAGGCGCGTGCAGTTATACTGCGACTCCTGAAGGATCTGTTGCTGGCGCTCGTTAAGCCGGCCGGGCTTTTTTGTAAGCAGCAGCTCGACGTATCCCGCGATGATAGACAACGGAGTCTTTAATTGATGGGCGGCCGTTCCAAGGGCTACCGTCCGGCAGCGATTTTCCTCCTGTAACTGCTGGTAGGCCTCGAGCAACTCGATATAGCCTGAGGGAGGAGCCTCGGTGGATGTCCCTTTGTCCTGAGCCAGCCGACTGAGAGAGCTGGGGGTAACGGTCAATCCAACGCCTGATCCGAGCGTCGAAGTTAGAGAGTCGTGACGAGTGCTGGCCATCTATGATCTCCTCTCGGCAATCTCCGGGATTCTGTCATCCTGAGCCGATTCGCTCCCTTTCGAATCGCTCTGAGCCGATCCTACCCTCTCGTAGGAGGAAGAGCTTTGATTCTTCGCTGCGCTCAGAATGACACCTCTAAGCCCTTTTCAGCAATTTCATGAGCTGCTCAATCCCTCTCTGGGCTACGCTGCCTGCGCCGTTGCGGCGGCACTAAAAGGAAATTTTCTTCCGTCAGTGGGAAAAGGATTGCCCAGCCGCAGATACTTTCACTAAAGCCAAATCCGATGAGGCACGCCTGGAGAGGTCCAAGCGCGTTAAAACTGCAACGATTGCAAGGACATCAATGAGAATCATCATAGGGTCATATGGCCCCTTTCGTGCAAGTATAGGTCTGTAGCCAAGCCAGAGTCAAATCCGAGGGGTTTCTCTCTTCCAATGGCGGCGCACCCGGCTTTCTCTGCTCTTGAGCGAGGAGTTCACGTGGAACCCAAAAGACGGCGCAAAGAGCGCCGCCGCTCAGAACGTCTCCCGCTCGCAGTGCCTGTCTTTGCGCGGGGAGAGGACGATCAGGGCAAAGAATTTGTAGAATTCACAACCACTCTGAATATCAGCAGCGGAGGTGCGCTCCTTGCAATGCGCCGCTATCTCACCCCTTCCAGCTTCGTCACGTTGGAGATTCCCGCAGCGCCCTTACCGCGACTTTCAAACCGGCCGAAGGTGGTTCGAACTGCCCACGCGCAGGTCGTACGGGTCACAGCCTCACAGCCATCCTACCTGTGGGCGCTCAGCTTTAAGCCTCCGTTAAGTTAAATCGGCTAATCCGCAGCGCTTCTTGAGTAAAACTCTACGCTACTTCTTCGCTTCGGTTGCACACACTGTTGCCCATGGTGCAAAATTTCTGTAGACTTTATGCGAGCTACCGGGTGTTGTGTGATTACCTGCGGCCTTACGCCACTCCAACGAGTTGCTGAAAAAGGTTAGGAACATGTCATTCTGAGTGAAGCGAAGAATCCAAGCTCCTCAGGTTAAACACGACAAGCAGATGCTTCGTTTCACTCAGCGTGGCAAGATCGGCTTCAGCGCCGTTCGAAGGTTTGCCCGTTTCCAGCAGAAGCCGGCAGGTGGAGAGAAGAGTGTCATCATTGCGGATTCTCTTGGCGGATGATCACGAATTGGTGAGGCGCGGCCTGCGGTCACTACTGGCTTTGCAGCCGGAATGGGAAATCTGTGGCGAAGCAGTTGACGGGCGCGAAGCGGTTGACAAGGCGAAGGAACTCGAACCCGGCCTAATTCTCTTAGACGTCAGTATGCCCAGACTGAGCGGGTTGGACGCTGCACGTTTGATCCGGCAAGAGAATCCCAAAATTGAAATTCTTTTTCTGAGTTGCCACGATTCGCCCGGCGTGGTTCGCGCCGCCTTGGATACCGGGGCGCGCGGCTACGTTTTGAAATCTGAGCTTGCTGAACATCTTCTCGCCGCCGTTGAGGCGGTGAGCCAGCACAAGCCGGCGTTCAGTCCTTCCCTCCAGGGCGTTACACACGCCGCCACTCCCTCGATTGCGCCTATCTCCGGCAGCGAAGCGGAGAGTTTGCGCATTTCAAAAGCCGCAGGGCCCAAAGGCGGACCCTGCGCTACAACGAAGGAATTTGTAGCGCAGCGTTCGCAGGGTAACGCTGCGGTTTTCAGCGGAGAAACAGGAGAAGGCCGTAGCGTTGAAAACGACTCTGCGTTGCCCGATATTCATGAGAGCAGGCAAGCGGAAAAAGCCCTGAATGAAGAGCAATTTCACGTTCTGGCGGATTCTATTTCCCAACTGGCATGGATGGCTGACCGGGACGGCTGGATTTTCTGGTACAACCAGCGCTGGTATGACTATACAGGGACGACCTTGGAAGAGATGCAGGGCTGGGGGTGGCAGAAAGTCCATCATCCGGATCACTTGGCTCGCGTGGTAGAGCGAGTAACGCGCTCCTGGGAAACCGGAGAGATTTGGGAAGATACATTTCCACTGCGAGGCAAGGACGGCAACTACCGGTGGTTTCTCTCTCGCGCATTGCCGGTGAAAGATCGGGAAGGGCAGGTCGTCCGATGGTTCGGCACCAATACGGACGTCACTGAGCAGCGGCGGACCGAAGGGGTTCTTCGAGAGCATGACCGGCGCCTGCGCGCCGCATTCAGCCTGACCTATGCATTTGTCCTCCTCCTGCGCCCTGACGGAACCGTGCTGGAAGCGAATCGCGCCGCCTTGCAAGGCACGGGGTTCGCGCGCGATGAAGTTATTGGTCGAAAGCTCTGGGAGCCTTGGTGGTCGCAGTTGCCGAAAGAAACCGAGATGCTGAAGGCCGGCCTTGCCAAGGCGGTGCGCGGAGAAATGGCTCACGGAAGCTGCTATTACTGCTTGCATGATGGAACGAAACGATACGCGGATTGCACGCTCGATCCTGTCAAAGATGAAAGCGGCCATGTGGTTATGATCGTTGCCACCGGCCTGGACGTAACCGAGCAAAGAGAATTGCGCGCTCAGTTAGAGGAACGTGTAATGCAGCGAACCTCAGAGCTCCAGGAAGCGGAGAGAAGCCTGCGAGAGCTGACAGCCCATCTTCAGACCGCGCAGGATGAACAAGGACGGCGGATAGCCCGCGAATTGCATGATAGCGCCGGGCAATCCCTGACGGCGCTGAGTTTGAACCTGGCGTTGATGGACCATAAATTGGCGCAGAATAGCCCGGAAGCGGCCCGATTGATCAAGGATAGCCGCCAGATTATGGGGGAGCTTTCCAAGGAACTGCGAACGATTTCGTATCTGTTCCATCCGCCTATGCTGGATGAGGCTGGGCTCGACCAGGCGCTTCGCCATTACGTCGATGGCTTTGCCGAGCGGAGTGGAATCGCCGTTCAGCTTGAAATTCCTCCGAAGTTGAGCAGACTGCCGCGCGATACTGAGATAATTGTTTTCCGCATCGTCCAGGAATGCCTGACTAACATTCACAGGCATTCGGAAAGCTCCTCTGCTCTTGTGCGAATCACGCGCGATCCACAAACCGTAACGCTGGAAGTGCAGGACCGGGGCAAAGGAATGGCGGCTGCTAAGGGACCGGTCTCGGGTCCGGCCAAGCCGGGGGTTGGGATCCTGGGCATGCGCGAGAGGATGAGGCAACTGAGAGGACATTTAGAAATTCAGTCTGGAGCCGGCGGAACAACCGTGCGCGCCACTTTTCCATTTCAGTCTCCCTCAGTCAGCACTCCAGCAGTCCGCTCGACGCAGACCGCGTCAGAAAACCCCGCACAACCGGCTTGAAACCCGTGTCATGCTGAGCGGCAGCGAAGCATGTGTGCTTCGAGGGTAAGGACAAGCAGATTCTTCGCTTCGCTCAGACTGACAGACGGGAAAGGTTTGGAATGACAGTGAGGAAAGCGCCCGGAATGATCAGCAAGTGACGGGTAGCATGGCGCGCTCCGTTCTTGTCACCCTGAGCGCAGCGAAGGGTCTGAAAAAACAGGGAAGATATCATGCTGAACGGCAGCGAAGCATCTATGCCTTTCCGGCCAGGAGGAAAACATCACGTATGACGGCGAAGTCGAATAGCACAATCGGAATCTTGACCGGAGGCGGCGACTGTCCGGGGTTGAACGCGGTGATTCGCGCCGTGGTCCGGCGCGCCGGAATGCTGGGTTACAACGTTCTCGGTATTCAAAGGGGTTGGCTGGGGTTGGTGAAGGGCATGGCGGAGCCGCTGACGCGCTCTTCTACTGCAGGCATTCTGTCGCGCGGTGGGACGATCCTCGGCACTTCCCGCACCAACCCGCTCAAAAATTCTGAGGATAAGCAGAAGGTATACGAGAACCTCAAGAAGCTCGGAATCGATTACCTGATCGCAGTCGGAGGTGACGACACGCTGGGAGTAGCGCGAACTATGGCCGCTGAAGGCTTGAAGGTGGTGGGCGTGCCGAAAACCATCGACAATGATATTGACGGAACGGATCAGACATTCGGCTTTGACACGGCGGTTTCCATAGTCACTGAAGCAATCGACCGCTTGCGCACGACTGCTGAATCCCACCAGCGAGTCATGGTGGTGGAGATCATGGGCCGGAACGCCGGATGGATTACGATGATGGGAGGCCTGGCGGGCGGAGCTGACCTCATTCTTATTCCTGAGCAGCCGGTAAGCATCGAAAAGATATGCGAGACACTCAAGCGGCAGCGGGCGCACGGAAAGATGTTTTCCATCGTGGCCGTCTCCGAAGGCTTCAAGTTGGCGAGTTATCAAGAAACTATCGCCAAGGATAAGAACGTCGACGCATTCGGGCACGAGCGGCTGGGAGGAATCGGCGAGTTGCTGGCGGCAGAAATCGAAAAGCGAACTGGGTTCGAAACTCGCGCCACCGTGCTCGGTCACCTCCAACGAGGCGGCTCACCCACAGCGTTTGACCGGGTGCTTGGCACGCGCTACGGAGTCAGGGCGGTGGATTTGATCCACGAAGGGAAGCTCGGCACGATGGTGCGGCTCGACGGCAACCAGATCACCGGGATTCCTTTGGCAGACGCAATGACGAAGTTGAAAAACGTGGGTGAGGAGTGGATGAAGCTCGCGGAGGTTTTCACCAGCTAGTGTTTGTTGAAAAACTATATGGAACTGTCATTCTGAGCGGAGCGAAGGATCTGCTTTCTAATCGTTGCAAGGGCTTACGAGATTCTTCCCTCGCGGGCTCGGGACCACCTTCGGTTCCTCAGAATGACTCCCTGGACGAGGAGGTAGCGCAGAGTTTGTGCGTCTCAAACTCTGCGGCCTTTGGCCGGAAAACCAGTCACAAGCCGCAGAGTTTCTGGAATGCGAAACTCTGCGCTACCGGAGGCTGCGATGGGAACGGCGTTTGAATATTACCAATCGAACCGGGCAAGTTTTCTCGATGGTCTCACGCGCCTCCTGAAAATCCCGAGCATTAGCGCGCTTCCCGAACACAAGAGCGACGTTCGCCGGGCTGCGGATTTCCTGGCGGAGGAATTCCGTGACATGGGCATGGACGGGGTCGAGGTTATCAAAGGACGCGAGGGGAGAAACCCGCTGGTCTATGCTGAATGGATGCGTGCGTCCGGCAAACCTACGCTACTCCTTTATGGCCACTATGACGTGCAGCCGCCCGATCCGCTGAACGAATGGTTGTCACCGCCGTTTGAGCCAGCTGTGCGCGGCGACGATCTTTTCGCGCGAGGCGCTTGCGACGACAAAGGCCAAACCTATCTTCTGGTCAAAGCCGTCGAAGGCTATCTCAAAAGCGAGGGTCGGCTTCCAGTGAACGTGAGGTTCCTGATTGAAGGCGAGGAGGAAGTAGGCGGCGGGCACATCGAAGAATTCGTCCCCAAGAACATCGCCAAGCTCCGCGCGGATGCTGCCGTTATCTGCGATACGGAAATGTTCGCGCCCGGCCTGCCCACGCTCACAACGGGATTGCGCGGGCTGGTTTACACCGAGGTTGAAGCGCGAGGCGCTGCGCACGATCTGCATTCCGGAATGTACGGCGGCGCGGCGCCAAATCCATTTCAGGCGCTCGCGGAAATCATAGCCGGCCTGAAGGGGCGCAACGGTAAAATCCGCATTCCCGGCTTCTACAAACGGGTTCAAAGACCCGGCGCGAAAGAACTGGCAGCTTGGAAGAGGTTGCCGTTTAAGGAGAAGGAATTTCTAAAGAAGGAAGTCGGTTCCACCGCTCTCACGGGGGAAAAACGTTATAGCGTGCTCGAACGCCTTTGGACGCGCCCCACGCTTGAAGTACACGGAATTCGCGGCGGCTTCACCGGCGAAGGCGCGAAGACGGTCATCCCGGCAGCCGCTACCGCCAAGATCAGCATGCGGCTGGTCCCAGACATGGAGCCTAAAGAGGCTTTCAGCCAGTTCAGCTCTTACGTGAAAAAGCTCACCCCGCGAGGCATTCGCACAACAGTGCGCGAGCTGAGTTCCGCGCCGGCTTCGGTGGTGAGCACGAATAACCGGTATATCGAAGCGGCTGCGGAATCGATGGAACAGGTTTTCCGAAAAAAGACAGTCTATATGCGCTCCGGCGGCTCAATCCCCATCGCCGGCCTTTTTGCTGAACATCTGAAAATTCCAGTGGTTATGATGGGCTTTGGCTTGCCTGACGACAACCTTCACGCTCCCAACGAAAAATTCCACTTGCCTAATTTCTACCGCGGCATCGAGGCGGTGGGGCGCTATTTCGAGCTGCTCGGAAAATGAAACAGTTCGATTCCGGGCCGAAGCAATAATGTGTCTCAGGCGTCTCATCTGTCTCCATCTGTGTTTTCCGCCCTGCTATTCTGAAGTGGTCACAAATGGACAACATCCAAGATTCCGTTTATGCCAATCTCCGAGGCTCACCCCGGCGGGCGAGGTCTGGTGCTACGGGTGGAAGACGGTGGGGGAGTCAAAATGAACCCAGCAAGTGCTGGAAGCTCAGGAAGTTCTGAAAATAACTTGCGATTCCCGATTCGGATTCGAGGCAACGCGCTCAGAATGACAAACGAAGGGCCTCAGAATGACCGGTGAAAAGACTTGGAATGGCAGAATTTGAATACCATTTTGAATCGCAAGAAACGGATAGATTCGCTTTCCATCATCGTTCAGACTGACAGAGGTGGAGGTCAACCACGGTGAGAGGAATGGCAAGCATTGCGGAAGAAACGGCGGACCGCGCCGCCTGCTGGCGGGCGGTCGAAAGCCGGGATCGCGATTCTGACGGGGCCTTTGTCTATGCGGTCCTTTCGACGGGCATTTATTGCCGGCCATCATGCCCATCGAGGCGGCCAA
>JBOGJZ010000229.1:0-3619 GCA_050745645.1 Terriglobia bacterium
GGCTCAGAGCGATTCGAATAGGAGCGAATCGGCTCAGGATGACAAGCGAAGAGCCTGCTCTGAGCGGAGCGAAGGGGCCCAGCATGACATTTCGCTCGGTTGCGGCTTGGCCGCGCTGCGCCTCCTGGAAATTTCTTGTCTCATGCGTCTCATGGGTCTCCTTCGTGTCATCTGGAGTTGTTAGACTGGACGAAGACCATCGTGGTGGATCGGTGTCTTGAAATCATGGCTCTCATCTTTCGCAAACCCTGTCCCACCGGAAAGAGGCTGACGGCGCCGGCCTGTTACGCTAACCGCCCTCCAGAGGAGGGGCGGGCAAAGCGAGAAAACGCTTTGGAATGAATAGAGAGTAGGTCGAAGGTGTACGTCCTATTACGGATTCGGATCCCGTGGCGGCGCCGCGGCGCTACAAGAGGATCAACCTTGACGCTGACGGGACCCTGCTGGACCTGGCACAGCCTTCGTCTGTGATAGAGTTTGAGTTTGCGCCGAATCTCCCGGCGGGCCTGGCGCATCGCAACTCGGGAGTTAATCCGATGGATCTTAAGGCCATTCAGCAAAGCTTACAGCGCTCCGGCTGCGACGCCTGGCTCTTCTACGACCATCATTATCGAGACCCGATAGCCTACCGGATTCTTGGGCTTGAACCCGCGGTCTGGTCGCGCCGCTGGTATTACCTGATTCCCGCCTCGGGCGAGCCGGAAAAGCTGGCGCATCGCATCGAGCCTGGAAGCCTTGCTGAGCTTCCAGGCCGCGAAAACGCATACTCTTCCTGGAAGGAGCAGCGCGAAAGACTGGGGGCAATGGTCGCCGGTAAAACGCGCGTGGCAATGCAGTATTCACCGCTCAACGATATTCCCTATATCGGCCTTGTGGATGCGGGGACGGTAGAACTTGTGCGGGGCTTTGGAGTGGACATCGTTTCCTCCGCTGACCTGGTGCAACTTTTTGAGGCCCGCTGGACGCCGGAGGCGCTGTCGTCGCACCTCGAGGCCGGCGAAGCGGTTCACCGCATTATCCGCCAGGCATTCGGGATGATCCGTGAAGCGGTCAAGCGCGGCAAGCCGCTCGATGAATACCGTCTGCAACAGGAAATTTTGAAACTTTTCGAGCAGAACGGACTTGAGGCGGATCATCCTTCCATTGTGGCGGCAAACCGGCACACCGCTGACCCGCACTATTCGCCCGGGGCATCAGGATCTTTGCCTCTCGGCAAGGGAGACTTCGTGCTGCTGGATGTGTGGGCGCGGCGCAAGACGCCGGAAGCCGTTTATTTTGACGTCACCTGGACCGGATTCGTCGGTGAAGAAATCCCCAAGCGGCACTCGGACATTTTCGAGATCGTGCGTGAGGCGCGAGACGCCGGCATTGAGATAACTCGCTCGCGGCTGCGTTCCGGCGAAACCGTGCGAGGATGCGATGTGGATGACGAGGTGCGCGCGATCATCGAGCGGCATGGTTACGGAGAATTTTTCATCCACCGCACCGGCCACTCGATTGGCCGCGAAGTGCACGGCAACGGCGCCAATCTGGACAATTTTGAAACCCATGACGCCCGCCCGCTGATTCCGCGCACCTGCTTTTCGGTTGAGCCGGGCATCTACTTGCCCGAGTTTGGCGTGCGCAGCGAAGTGGATGTGTACGTCGATGAACGGGAGGCGAGAGTCACCGGCGAAGCGCAGCAGGCTATCGTGCCGATTCTTGCTGCTTCATTCTGAGGTGTGTTACTTTGTTCTCTGCTCAGGACCAAACCATGACCGCTGAAAAGCGCCGGAACGCGGGGCGGAGTGCGGCAGTTGGCGCCGCGGTTGCGGACCATTCACGCCAGCCGGCGGCCTCGGCCGGCCAGTTGATCACCATCTGCATCGCGGCATGGCTCGTGCCGGGACTCGGCCACTGGCTGCTTAAGAAGAAAGTGCGGGCAGTCATTCTGTTTTTGGCAATCGTAGGAATGTTCGTTTTCGGCGTGCTGATGCAAGGTCAATTCTTCGCGCTCGCTTCACCCTCTTACTTGGAAAGACTCGGCTTTCTCGGGGAGCTATGCGCCGGCCTGCCGATGCCGTGCGCTGGCTTTTTCGGCTATGCCGGCGGCAATCCTTTTTTCGTCAGCGCCGATTACGGGACGGCTTATCTGATCAGCGCCGGGATGTTGAACCTGCTCACTATCCTTGATGCTTACGACATTGCCCTGCACCGGAAGCGCTGAGGAGATCCATTCTTTCCATGGTTATTTATCATTTCGCGGCGATGGCATTATTCGCGTTTCTGGCTTCGGTGGTCTTTGGCGTTCTAGCCAAGGATACGCTGCGCGGCCGCATCCTGTACGGCATTAAATCATTCGTGCTGTTCGTTGGCATTGCTGTGCTGCTCGGCTGGATCATGTACCCATTTCCCCATTAGCAGCCGCGTATGCCGCCTGGCTACACCCCGAAGCGTGAAAATGACCCCCTCACCCGCGCTCGCACGTCGGGAGAGGTTGTAGCGCAGCGTTCGTATTGTAACGCTGCGGCTTTTCGCGGGGCCGTGGAAAAGCCGCAGAGCCTGCCCTGAGCATAACGAAGGGGTCAAAGGGCGGACCCTGCGCTACAAATGGACAAGCCCAAATAAGGAGAACCAAAGCTGTGGAACAGAATAAAAATCAGCAAGAACCGGGCCTGGACACAATTGCCCAGATGAATTTTTCGATGGCGGGAACGAGGGTGCTGGCAACGGCTGTGCAGCTCGGCATCTTCTCTGCGGTCGATGCGGGCAACGTCACGGCGCCGCAGGTCGCAAAGGCGGTGAGCGCTTCTGAGCGTGGCACGCAGATGCTGCTCGATGCGCTTACGGCATTTGGACTGGTAACCAAGCAGGCAGACCGCTATTCCCTGCCCGCTGCCTCAGCGCAGTACCTGGTGAAAAAGAGCCCGGATTACATGGGGTTCATGCTGGAGAAGGATTATTTATGGGACTCGTGGGGGCGCCTTACGGAAGTCGTGCGGAGCGGCAGACCCGCCCGCGCTGTAGAGCAACAGCAGCCCGCCGAAGAGTTCTTCCCGGTGCTGGTGCGCAGCCTGCATGTTATGAACCGCGAGCCGGCGCGCCGCATGGCGGCTGCCCTCGGAGTGAATGGAAAGGCGATGCAGGTCCTGGACGTGGCCTGCGGCTCGGGAGTTTGGAGCATCGCTGTCGCGGAAGAAAACCCCAAGGCGAAAATCACGGCGCAGGATTTCCCGGTCGTATTGGAAACAACCCGCCGGTATGCCCGGCAGCACGGTGTTGAAAAGCAGTATGACTATTTGGCAGGAGATCTAAATCGCGCCGATTTTGGCGAGGGCCGTTTTGACCTGGCCGTCATTGGAAACATCTGCCATTCGGAAGGGGCGGAATCTTCCCGCAACCTCTTCGCGCGGGTGTTTCGCGCGCTGCGGCCGGGGGGACGAATTGCGGTGATAGAGACGATTCCAAACGAAGAGCGTACGGGGCCGGTTTTTCCTCTGATTTTTGCGCTGAACATGCTGGTTAACACAGAAGAGGGCGGAACCTTTACCTTGGGTGAGTACACCCAGTGGCTCGAGGAGGCTGGTTTCGCTCGCGTTGAGACGGTGGAGATCGGGTTGCATTCTCCCTTGATCGTAGG
>JBOGJZ010000230.1:0-6147 GCA_050745645.1 Terriglobia bacterium
GCCGGCTTCACCCAGACTCGCATGGCGTACTGGCCGGCTCCGAAAACCTGAACTTCGGCGATGCCGGGCAGTCGCGTGATGGGGTCATTGAGATTGATATAAGCGTAGTTGGCAAGGAATTGCGCATTGTAGGAACCGTTCGGCGAGTAAAGCGCCACGAGGATGAGCGGGGTGAAAGTCGATTTCCGCACAGTCACGCCGTATTGCGCAACCTGCGAAGGCAATTGCGCAGCGGCTTGTGTCTCCCGCATCTGGGTGAGAATGAGGTCTGTGTTGGGGTTCGTTCCGACGGCAAAATCCACAACCATGTTCATCTGTCCGTTGGCGGTGGCGTTTACCGAATACATGTAGTTCATGTTGTCCACCCCGCTCATCTGCTCTTCAATTGGAGTGGCGACGGACTGGGCGAGGGTGTTGGCGTCGGCGCCGACGAAAGTGGCTTGGACGCGCGTTTCTGGCGGCACAATGTCCGGAAACTGTGCGACGGGCAGTCTCAGGATTGTGATTGCGCCCACGAGCACGGTGAGAATCGCAATCACTATCGCCACGATCGGCCGGTTAATGAAGAACTTCGACATCGATCAGTTTTCCCCAGTGGGCGGAGTGTAGGGTTCCGGAGTCACCACCATGCCGTCGCGCACTTTTCCGGTTCCCTCCGCCACGACGCGCTCTCCGGCCACAACGCCCTGGTTGATTATCCACCACTGCGTTCCCACTTGTTCCCCAACCTGAACGGTGCGAATAGTAATTTTGTTGTCCGGCCCAACCACCGCCACTTGGTAGCTCCCTTGCAGTTCGGTCACTGCAAGCTGGGGGATGAGGAGCGCGCCTTTCTTTAATTCCGTGATCGCCCGGACGCGGCCGGTCTCGCCCGGCCGAAGGATATTGCCGGGATTTGAGAAAGCGCCTACGATCTGGATGGTTCCGGTTTGGGGGTCCAGCTGCCTGTCGGCGAAGAGAATTTTCCCCTTATAGGCATACGTTATTCCGTTCGATAGGATTAACTGCAAGGGGATACGTGTGGCGCTGTTGAGCAGGTTGATGTTACCCGGATTGACGCGGCTGGCGATCCGGAGATACTCCGTTCCGCTGATTGGGAAATATGCCTTGATCGGATTCACTTGCGAAACCGCGGTGAGCACCGTCGAAGGAGTAACCAGATTGCCGACTTGGACCTGAGTTATGCCCGCGATCCCGTCGATTAATGAACGAACTTTGGTATAACCCAGGTTCAGTTGGGCTTGCTCGACGGCAGCCTGGGCGCCCTCGACAGCGGCTTTTGCCGCGAGCTTGGCCTGGGTGTCATTGTCCAACTGGCTCTGTGGAATCGCGCGCGCCTTCGCTTCGGGAATATCCCGTTTCACATTCAGCGCTGCGGCGCCGAGTTGTGCTTCCGCCTGCGCAACCTGAGCCTTGGTCTGGTCAAGCACGGCCTGAAACGGGCGAGGATCAATCTCAAACAACACGTCCCCTTTGCGGACGAAGGAACCCTCGCGATAGTCCTGCTTGATGAGATAGCCGGTGACCTGGGGCTGGATCTGGGCGTTGACGTACCCTTGCAGCGTCGCAATCCAGTTGCCGTAGATCGGAACGTCTTTACGAATGACCGTTGCGACTTCGACAACCGGCGGGCGCGGAGGCGGTGCTGCCTGCGGCCGCGCACATCCACCCGAGAAGATTTCGGCGGCAAAGGTCAAAAAAAAGACGCCGAGCCGGACAGATCGGAGGTCTCGCCGATTCAATCAACTTCTCCTTTCCTATGGAATCGCCTCTAAGGGGACGCTCTGCCGCACTCGAGGAACGGCCCCATCCTGGCAGGATGAAAAAATCGAGACTCCTCACCGCTTCGGCTTAGCAGCTAAATACCCGATGAGCACCGACTTGAACTCTTCAACCACCGCGCCCTTCTCGTCAGCAGGAGACCGGGCGTACAGAGTGAGCAGGCCCCTGAGTATCTGTTGCACGACGGCTCCAGCCCGCGCCGCTTTCATTCCGGATACCCCTATGTTACGGGCGAGCAGCACAGCGGTAATGCGATCTCGCATCAGTTTGCGCCTCTGAGCGGTGTGTGCCGTCGGTGGCGCATCCAGCAGTGCCAAAAAGGCAGGATGGCTCTCAGCGAGCTGAATATGCGAATCAACCAGGCGACACACCAACTCCTCGACGGTTAGGACCTTTGCTTCAAGCGCGAGCTCTGTCCATAGCTTCTCGATCTCTTTGCCGTATCGGGCCCGCAACGCTTCAGCCACCGATTCTTTGTTGGGAAAGAACTGGTAAAGGGAGCCAATGGAGGCGCGGGCACGCCTGGCGATCCCGCACATCGTGGCCCGCTCATACCCCGCTTCGGCAATCACGCTTGCCGCCGCCCGCAATAGACCGGCAACTCGCCGCTGTCCTCGCTGCTGCTGCGGTATGCGGCGCGGCATCGTGGATAAACGTGAGCTCATCGTCACATTTTAACGTCGATTGTGAGTCAATGCTCACATTTATTTGTGCATCTTTATTTATTGCGCGCGCCCGCTTGCCCGCGAGAGGTTCGGCAGTTCGACTGGACAAATCATTCACCGCGCGCCGAAAAACTGCTATAGAATTTTGTACCGCTTCCCCGCAGCGCAGCCAGCACACGGGAAAACGGGCGAGCGCCGCGTCATCGGACCCTCGCTCATGTCCCGGCGCAGCCGTTGAGTCGCGTGCGCTTTCTGTAACAACGGCGATAACGGGCCTGGCGCCTGGAAGTCCTCTGAATCGGAGCGTCACGTGAAAGCACGGTGGTGGGTTTGCTTCCTGTTGTTCCTAACCTGGCTGATATCCTACATCGATCGCAGCCTGATGCCGATGGCGCTTCCATTTATCGGCAAGGAATTTCATCTAAGCCCCACCGTTATGGGGCTTGTCGCCGGCGTATTTTTCATTGGCTACGGTTCGATGCAAATCCCCGGCGGCATGATAGCGGACAGATTTGGTCCGCGCAAAATTATAACGCTGGGCGTATTTTTTTGGTCCGTCTTCAGCATTCTAACCGGCGCAGCCAGCAGCCTGACGAACCTCTTATGGGTGCGTATATCTTTTGGACTCGGCGAAGGGATACACCCTCCTGCCGCCTTTAAGGCGCTCTCTGCATGGTTTAACAGCTCTGAGATCGGACGGGCGAATGGCTTTGTGATGTCCTCCAACACACTCGGTCCCATGATTGCTCCGATCGTTTTCGCTGCCGTGATCGAGCGCTTCGGCTGGCGCGACGCTTTTTACTTGGCTTCCCTCCCCGGTTTCTTGGTCGCCTTGGCGGTTTATTGGTATTTGCGCGATAAACCTGCTGAACATCCCGGAATAAGCAAAGAAGAGCTGACGGAAATAGGAGGGAAAAACCTGGAACAGAGCACAATATCCTACACCGAGTTGCTTAAATGTAAGGCTCTGTGGCAGCTATTTTTCGTTTATATGACCTGGGATGTGACGTGGTGGGGATTTCAGACCTGGTTGCCCTCGTATTTGATCAGGGCCAGAGGTTTTACCCTGCTTAAAACGGGCGCCGTAACAGCCCTTCCATTCGCGGCGGGGTTCGTTGGCCTACTGGTTGCCGCTTATATTTCCGACCGGAGCGGAAAACGGAAAACGGTGCTCGTTTCAGTTTTGCTGGGGAATACTGTTTTCCTGGTGCTGACAGCGACAGCGACTAGCGCCACCATGGCTGTCATCTTCCTGACTGCGACAGGGTTTTTCCTGCCCGCGATCCAAGGACCGTTTTGGTCCCTGCCGATGGATATGTTCCCGTCGAGGATCATGGGGTATACATCGGGTTTCATCAATACAGGCGGTCAGATTGCAGGTGTGGGATCACCGATCATCATTGGCGTTCTAATCCAGCTAACCCACCACTATCACGCGGGATTCATATTTATGGCTATATCGGCTGGTGTGTCCGCGCTGTTAGTCGCCACTTTAAAGGGGCCTCGCGTACAGACGAGCGCTCCTGCCACGGTCGACTCCGATCGCTCTCAGTGAAGGTCCTGGCACGGTGCCGGACTTCGCGGTAATGCGGGAAATGACCTTTGAATTTCACGCTTCTTGAGCAGAGGTAAGGTACAGTTGGTATCATGCTGGGAAAGGTCAAAACGATTTTGTGAACGGATTTCTGTCACCGGACACTAAAGTATCGGCCTCCCGAAGACCTGTTATGAAAGCCATGGTTCTAAACGCGCCGGGCGAGCTGATACTGGATGAAGTTCCACGCCCCGGCCCCGACGCCGGCCAAGTGCTGATTCATGTAGGCCATAGCGGTGTGTGCGGAACAGACCTGAAGATCTACCAGGGCGCCATCCCCGTCAGCTATCCGCTGATCATGGGCCACGAGATGGCCGGAGAGATCATCGAGGGAAGCGGCAACGGCGCATTCCGGCCCGGAGAGAGGGTCATCATTGATCCAGTGCTTTTCTGTGGAACATGCTTCCACTGCCGGCTCGGGCAAACTAATCTGTGTCCGAGCGGGGCGCTGCTTGGGCGCGATGTGAATGGCGGCTTTGCCGAATACGTGGCGGCTCCGGCAAGCCACGCCTTTCACCTACCGGATTCGATTGAGAGCCGTACCGCGCCTCTAATTCAGGTCTTGACGACGTGCTTGCATGCCCAGCGCTTAACTAACATATTCCCAGGTGAATCAGTTGTTGTCCTGGGTTTGGGCGTGACGGGCCAGCTTCACGTCCAGTTAGCCAAAGCGCGCGGCGCCAGTCCGGTCATCGGCGTTACCCGTAGCGCGGTAAAGAGAGAACTGGCGCAAAAGCTCGGAGCGGACCTGACTCTAGCAAGCGCAAAAGGACCGGTGCAAGAAGTCTTAGACGCCACTCATGGCCTTGGCGCCGACTTGGTCATCGAATCGACTGGTGTGATGGCTTCACTTGCAGACGCCGTGGCCATGGCCCGCTTCGGCGGCCGCATCTTGCTTTTCGGCATCAATACCACAACTCAAGGAGCTTTGCCGTTTTATCAGCTTTATTTGAAGGAACTGACTCTCATCAACGCCCGCGCTGCAAAGAGCGAAGATTACCCGAACTCCATTAACTTGGTGCAGCGGGGGATAGTGCGGCTGGAGCCGCTAATCAGCCACGTGATGCCTTTTGGCAAGTTAAGCGCGGCGATGAGAATGTTGAACTCGGACACTAGCCAGCACATGAAGATAATTCTGGAACACACGTAGGATTGTCCGTTTGGCCGCAGCCGCTGGGCTATGACGCTGCTCTTGCCATGCTGAACCGAAGGCCCACGATGGCATTTTTCCCCGCCCTAATATCCGTTCTCCTCCTTTGCCGGGCATTGGCCCACGCCTTTTACTTGCAGATCGTTTCCCAAAAAGATCTTTTGTGGGGCGCGGTCGCGGCCGCCCGAAAGCTCCCCAATGGATAACGGCCAGGCATCAGAGATTCCGGCAAGCCCCGCGCATGACGATGAAGTTGGCGCTCACTCACTTGCCGTCGCCATGTTTTGTGTGCTGCTCGCTGCCTATGTACTTATGGCAGCAGACCGGTACCTCTTTCCGGTGCTCGCTGTTGACGTGCGCCGGGATTTTGGCTTTTCACTTGCCGGCACCGGTTTGCTCTCGACAATTTTTACCTTGGGTTTGGGAATAGGAGGGCTTCCGACCGGCTACCTCCTGTCTCGCTTTTCCCGCAAGACCGTGCTTCTGATGGGAATCGCAATTTTTTCCGGGGCGACCGCGCTCACCACCCTTTCAGCTGGATTCTGGGGCATGCTCGTTTGCTTGGCTGCCACGGGCATCGGCATGGCAATGCTGGCGACCTCCATGTTTGCCTTGGCTGCGAGCTATTTTTCCCGCTATCGCGCCTCCGCTATAGGTTCAGTCAATTTTTGCTACGGGATCGGTGGCTTCATCGGTCCGATCTTGGCCGGAGTCCTTCTCGTTTCCTATCGAACTTGGCATGCTCCGATGCTTGCTTTTGGTCTATTCGGATTCGTAATGATTGGCGTGATTGCACTAACCGTGCGCCCCTGGTTCACGGAGACGCGCCAGGTTTCCAAAGTTCGGGGAGATACGGGCGGGGCTCCGACGCTGCTGAACAGGAACACGGTCCTTTTGACCGCCTTGAGCGCGATTCAGGGCATCAGCATGTATGGATTTCTCGGAATGTATCCAAC
>JBOGJZ010000231.1:0-12201 GCA_050745645.1 Terriglobia bacterium
GGCGGGAGCAAGGTCGCTCTTACGACTCGGACGTGGAGCATGCGGGCTAATAACTACAAGAAGCGAGACGCTGAGATGATTGGCGGAGGAGCCGGCGTGGGGGCATTGGTCGGAGCCCTCGCAGGCAAAGGCAAGGGCGCGCTCGTCGGCGCGCTTGTGGGTGGAGGAGCGGGTACCGCGGGCGCTGCATTCACGGGCAAGAAGCAGATCGTGCTCCAACCGGAGACCCGGTTGAAATTCATGTTAAGTCAGCCGGTGGCCATCACTCAGAAGACGAGGTGAATTCACTGCGCGTACAAGCCGGGGCTCAGGGTTTTGGAACGGAAGTGCGGTCTTTGAGGTTTTGGCTCTTCCGGAGCTCCTCGATGCCCCTGCTCAGCCGTGATTGCCGCCGCGCCAGGCTCCATGCGTAGAGCATGAAGACGATCCACACCAGGGCGTAAGCGACGAAGAGGTATTTATCATTTGGATCGATCATAAGTAATTTTATCGCGCCGCGCGCCGGAGCGCTTCATCATACGTTGCGGCGAATGCGGCTTCTAACTGGTTGCCGAGTCTGCAAGCGTGTCATTCTGAGGAGCCAAAGGTGGTCCCGAGCCTGCAAGGGAAGAATCTTGCAAGTCGCTGATCGAACGCAAAAACAGATTCTTCGCTCCCCTCAGAATGACAGCTCTAAAGGCTTTTCACAGCAGCCTGCTAACTAATCCACTGCCAGTTCCCGGCGAAGCAGGCTCAATTCCCTCTGAGCACGGATCAAGGACACGCGGTAGCGCAAGAGAAAGAAAAACAGGCACAAGAACGCTCCCCAACTCACCAGCAGAGTAAGCAACATGGACGGCGCAAGCCCTGAATTCGGCCCGCCCATAATGACCGGCTGTGGGTGCTGGGTTCTCCACCAGCGGATCGCCATGTAATCCAGCGGAACATCGACGAACCCTACGATGCCTACCACTGCGCTCAGCAAAGCGGCCCGGCCAGGGTTAAGAAAAAAACTTCGCACCAGGAGGTAACCCACAAAGAGCAGCCACAGAACAAAGCTGAGCGTCAACCGCGCATCCCAAGTCCACCAGATTCCCCAGATAGGTTTTGCCCAGAGCGAACCTGTGATCAGAATACAGGAGCAGAAAACAAAACCTACTTCGCCGGCCGCGTGCGCCACGTCATCAGCAGTCTGAGAACGCTTGGCCAGATACCAGACGCTGCCGAGAAAAACCAGGAAATAGCCCAGGAAAGCCGTCCAGCCCGAAGAGATGTGAACGTACATGATGCGGTAAACGTTGCCCTGATTGACGTCGGTCGGAGCATAAATGAATATGAGATAGAGCGCTAGCACAATCCACACCGCGGTCAGTACCGCGTGCGCCAGCATGGAAGACTTCTTCATTCAGATAACACCTTCGCACGAACAGGCAGGCACGCCGTTTCCATCGTTATTCCTCCAGCACGAACTCAAAGAGCATGAACGATAAGACCGTAAAGATTACGGCAAAGGCGATCAGGAGTTTGGTCCAGCTCAGGTACTCGGCCGGCGCATCACCCTTCAGCACGCTGCTTGTGGCCTCGATCGAGCCGATAAAAACAGGGATAGCCACGGGAAATTGCAAAACCGGCAGCATCACCTCACGCATCCTCGTGTTCGCCGCCACCGCGCCGAACGTCACGCCTACCGCAACGTAGCCCAAGGTTCCAAAAAGGACAATTACAACGAACCACTTAAGGGCCGGCAGAAAAGAGAAGTTGTACCACAGCGCCGCCGCAAAAACGATCACCACCTCGGCAACGGCGAGGAAGATGAAATTGGCCGCCATTTTCGCCAGATAAATAAGCCCGGGCTCGGCCGGAGTCAACCGCAACCCTTCGAGGCATGCATTTTCCCGCTCTGCGGCGAACGAGCGGGAAAACCCGAGGATACCGGCAAAAATAAAAGCGATCCACAAGACACCGGGAAGCAAGCGCAGTGACTCTTCTCCGGCAGGCGCGAACGCAAAATCGCAAAGGAACACTACGAGAAGTCCAAAAACGCAGACCGAAGCCAGCGTTTCCCGCTGCCGCCACTCGACACGCAGATCCTTCAGCAACAGGGTCCAGATAATCTCAAGGCTGCGCATGAATCCTTCAAGGGTGGCGGGCAGCAGCGGTTTCGAGCGCCGCCTCACCCTCTGGAGAGCTCCATCTGCGGATCCGCTATCCGCATCTCCACTGGCACACCGCAGGCCGGGCCGTCATAACAGACGCGGCCCTTTTCAAGGGCAACCACCCGCCGGGCGATCGAAGCGCCTTGAGCAAAGTTGTGGGTCGATAGCGCTACGGCTTTGCCCTCGCCAGGCAAACGCCGAAGGAGTGACTCCAGCCCCGCGGTGGACTTGGCGTCAAGACCTGTAAAAGGCTCATCGAGCAGCAGGAAATCCGGATCGTGAAGCATTGCCCGCGCCAGGGTAACGCGCTGCTGTAATCCGCGCGAAAGGCTCCGTACCACTTGCCCGGAACAGTCACGGAGTCCAAAAGCTTCAAGCGCCGCGTCGGTTTTGGAGGCGAGATCACGTAGCCCGAAGAGCTTGCCCGCAAGCGTCAGGTTTTCGCGCGCGGTAAGATCGCCGTAAAGGAACGTCGCATGAGAAACAAATCCGATCCTCGGCTTCAGAGCCGCAGCCCGGCGGCCAAGATTGCGCCCGTCTAGCAGGATCTCTCCCTCGGTAGGCTCTGCCAGCGACGCTAGTATGCGAAGGAGCGTCGTCTTCCCGGCTCCGTTGGCGCCGTAGAGGAACACGCTCTCGCCGGTGGCAATCCTGAAGTTCACGCCCCTTAGCGCCGCGAAATCGCCGAAATACTTGCTGAGGGCGCGTACTTCAAGCTCGGACTCAGCTTGAGTGCTGTCGCGTGGCATAGGATTCAAGGAACGCCGGTGGGCTGGACTTCAGCAGCACGACAAGCTTGGCCTTCAGGTCCAGCCGTTCGCGCCAGTACCGCTTTTCAGGAACCTTGCCGGCCTCAAATAGCTCATCAAGGTTTGCGATGGAATTGATCAGTTTCTCGATCTTCGCCTCAAGTTGCTTCTGCGCGGGATGGCCAGAACGGGTAGCGCCTCGCCTGGCCCACTCCTTTGAGACTCGCACTCCCATCGCCCACAAAAGCACCAGAAGAAAGCAGCCGAGCAGCGGCAGCCCAAGGCGCGTCATCGGATTGGGGAGCTCCTGCACCGTCTGCTCATCGCCGCTCTCCGGCGCAGTGCCGGCGGCAGCCTCGCCGGATAAATCCGCCTTGATCACGGTGCCAGCCGGCAGGTTCTGAGCCAATAGCTTTTCGCCGCCGCTGTCCGGATCAGCGCCATCGCGAGCAAAGAGCGCCGACTGGACCTTGAGCGTAGAAGGTGCTACGTCCATCTCGAGCTGATCGACCGGGTACGGTACACTATCAGACAAGAAGAAGTCTTGGGACGAGTAATCCGCGTGGTAGGCTACAATCACTACCGTGAGGCCGGGCTTCAACGGGTAATGAATGAGATACTGACCGGGCGTCTCTCCCGGCCGCACGTCCTGCGGCAAAGGCATGTTAAGCTCGCCCACTACCTCAACCGAGGGCTGACTCGCGTCGCCCCCGAGATTGAATGAAAACGTGCCATCCGGGTTCGCATAGGCAACAGCAGGACTTGACGCATTCCTGACCCCATAGAGCTCTTCTACTTGCACCTTGCCGCCCTTGGCGCGCACCAGGAATCTCGCCGATGAAATTGTAAGGCGCGGCGGGGCCGGCGACGCGTTATAGATCGTCAGATTCACGCTCCCAGCCTGCTTTGCGGTGGGCCGCACGATTTGATGATAGGCTACGCCTTGATAAAGGGCTTCGATCAGATAAAATGTGGCTGGCCCGGTCGAAGGCTTCGCAAAGGCAAAATGGCCGCTCGCATCCGTGCGAGTAGCCGCGACTTTGCTCATGCCTCCCTTACCGGGATTCAACAACTGCACGGTCTGGCCGGCCGCCGGACGATTGGTGGTTCCGTTTACTACGCGCCCTTCAATACTACCGGCAGCTTGCAAGCGAAGCGGATACAATGCCGCGCCTAGAAGCAATAAACCGGCAAAGAAGCGAACTCCATTCAGCGGCCAACCGTTCACAACTAGCCCTCAATCGAGGCTGCCGGTTCTACCGCAGCCCGTACTGGTTAGGTCTGTCGAGACTGTCAGCTTCTCAGGGGTTCGAAATGGGCGAGCCACAATTGCCGCAGAACCTGACCGGGACCGGATTATTGAACCCGCACTTCTTGCAGACGTAATTCTCCGCGAGCCCGCTCTTCAGCCGCGCCCTGCGCGCCGCCACCTCATGTTCGACAAGGCGGTCTTCGGCGGTTCCCCGCTCCAACTCCTGAGATGCAGACATCAGATGTGCAGCCTCGGTTTTGTAACTATCGCGGAGCGAATCGTAATCCTTCTGCGCGATCTTTTTCGACTGATACTCAAATTCCAAGTCCGCCATATTTTCATACACCACCATGCGCCGGCGCTTGAGGTCGGCTGCTGGAGTCATGTCGATGGGCAAAACCGCCTTATCTTCATCCCGGCCAGAAAGCAGGGGATAAATGACGAAGATAGAAAGCGCGACTGCGATGGCGAAAACCAAACCTAGAAGCATTTCAGTTGCCTGCCTACGCGGTCCCTGGTCTCCGTATTGAAGATGAAGGTCAGCGATGCGGCGGCGATTCAAAATTGCTCATCTCTTCCTCGACGGCCGCCATGAGCTTGGCGTCCACAGGCTGCTCTGAGCCTGGCGCATTGGATGCCGCGAGCCGCCGCCAGCGGCCCACCAGCATTAGTACGAACCCAAACCCCGCTACCAGCCCAACCCCCGGCAGAATCCACGCCGTCAGATCGAAGCCCCTCGCCGGGGGCGCGGCGAGCACCCGGACGCCGAACTGGTTTGTGAGATCCTGCAAGACGGCAGGTTCCGCCTCACCTCGACGGATGTCCGCTAAGATCATGCCCCGCATTTGCGCCTTGCTTTGGCATTGCGAAGGAAGGTGAGGGCAATGATTAAGCGTGCTCGCGCACCCGCACTGGCAATAGACCTTGCTGCCCACCTGATGGAGGGTGACTGGGGGCGGTGCGGCGGCAAAGCCGGCAGCGGTAAACATCATCACCGCTCCGGCCAACACCGCCGGATTAACCCTGCGAACCCAGTGGCGGTTTCGTTCTGAACTCTTCCGGCTAAAGCGCATTCCTCTCTTCAAGCGCCTCCCACGAAGCTTGCCGGACTTGGGCTAGCTCTCGCTCGGCGCGGCTGGGGATGAGCGCAAGGAGTGTTCCGAGCACCATGACGATGCCCCCTAGCCACACCCATGCGACCAGCGGATTCACAAAAATTTCGATCACTGCTTTGCCGGTAGTCTGATCTTGACCGGCCAGGACCACATACAGATCTTCTGCCAGCGATTCCCGGATAGCCACGTGGCTGATCGGCTGCTGGCTGGCCTTATAGAACCTGCGTTGCGGCGTAAGAGTCGCGAACGCTTTACCATCCTTGATCACGCTGAGGGTCGCCGTCCGGTAAGTGTAATTCGGCGTGTCTCCCGAAGTCAGTTGGTCACAACGTACCAGATAATCACCCGTGCGCACCACATCGCCGTCCTGCATTAAGGATTTAGCGTGCGTCTTGAAGGCGAGGCCGGCAAGACCGACAAAAATCAGTACGATGCCAATGTGAACGATATACCCCCCGTAGCGCCGCGTGTTTCGCGCCGTGAGGTTATATATCGCCTGGAAGAAGTTCTCGCCCGTGCCGCGCTGCCGCGTTCGCGCTCCCTTGTAAAACTCACCGAGTACGCAAACCACCACAAACGAGCCAAGAAACAGGGTCATCCACGGGTAAAGGCTGCGCACGCCCGCCAGGAAAAACAAGACGCCCGCGACGGCGGCTACCGCCAGCGGCGCCGTGAAGTTACGCTTGAGGCTGTCAAAAGAAGTTTTGCGCCACGCGAGTAGTGGTCCGGCCCCGGTTAGGAACAGCAGCATGAGACCCATAGGTATTGCGACGCGGTTGAAGAACGGGGGTCCCACGGTCACCGTCCTGCTCTCGACGGCCTTTGAGATGATGGGGAAGATTGTTCCCCACAGCACCGTAAAAACCAGCGCCAGTAGAATCCAGTTATTGAAAAGGAATCCGCTTTCGCGAGAGACCACCGAGTCCAGCCTGTTTTCGCTCTTCAGAAAATCGAGCCGCAAAAACAGCAACGTGATTGAAACCAAAGCGATGATCCCGAGAAAAACCGCAAAGTAAGACCCGATATTCGATTGGGCAAAGGCGTGAACCGACTGAATGATGCCGCTGCGGGTGAGAAAAGTTCCGAAAATGCTCAGGAAGAACGTAAGGACGACCAAGGCCACATTCCAAACTTTGAGCATGCCGCGCTTCTCCTGCACCATCACAGAATGAAGGAAGGCAGTCCCGGAAAGCCAAGGCAGCAACGAAGCGTTCTCGACAGGGTCCCAGCCCCAGTAGCCGCCCCAGCCAAGCACGTCGTACGCCCAGTGTCCGCCCAGCAGGATTCCAAATCCCAGAAACAGCCAGGGAACCATCGTCCATCGCCGCGTTGCCCGAATCCAGTTGTCGCCGGGCTGCTTCGTGACGAGCGCGGCCATGCCGAAGGCAAACGGAATCGCCATTCCAACGTAGCCCAGATAGAGCATGATGGGATGAATCAGCATCGACGGGTACTGCAACGATGGATTCAACCCATTTCCGTCCGGCGCTATGTACGGGACAATTGTCCCCCCTGAGGCGATCGCCAGCTCCCGGAACGGATTGGCCACGAAGAAAGTGAGCGAGGAAAAAAAGACGCCCACCCCCATCATGAAGGCGATGATGTATGGCATAAGCTGGCGGTTTTTGCGCCGGTTCAGCAACACCACGAGGCCCGCGTAAATCGACAATAGCCAAGTCCAAAAGAGCAGCGACCCTTCCTGCCCGCCCCACATGACGGCGAACTTGTAGTAGAAGGGCAGGTCGCGGTTGGAGTGGGTGGCAACGTAAGCGATATGGAAATTATTGGTGAAGATCAGGTATTCAAGCGCCACGACCGCGAGCGTGATCATGACGAAGAAAGCCAGAGTAGCGCGCTCGGCGCTGCGGGTGATTTTCAGGCTGCGCAGTTTCCCGCCAACGGCCCCTGCGGTCACTGCGTAAATTGCGAAGGCCACCGCTGCAATTAGCCCGACACTGCCGATTTGGTCCATGCCTGGTTCCTATTACCTGTCGATTCCTGCGGTTTTAAGTGCGGGAAAATGCTTCGGCGGGCAGGCTTTCAACCCCGCCGGAAAGAAAGCAAAAATAACTTTCTTGTTTGTCGCGTTCCCCCGGCGGCGTTACTTTTCCGCCCTTCCGGTAAACACAAAACTGTCTTTCAATAACTGGCCAGAACTTCCTCGGTTCAGTCCGCACCCATCGCGCCTGCCTTCATCCCTCTCACTCTGGCTTGGTTGGGACCATGCGGCATAGACTGGTACTTAGAAGCGCACTTCGCTTGAATCTGGCTGGCGTGGAACGATCCATCCGGTGCGTACCTGCCCTCGATAATGGCTTGCGCTCCGTCTCTGAACGTGTCAGGCAGCGTATCTGTCCCGACGTAAACTACAGGAACCGACTCGGCGCCCTGGGCCAAGCGGAAGCGCAGGCTTCCCCCTTGCCGCGTGATTGACCCATCCTCTACGATGCCGCCCACCCGGACGTGCTGCCGCGCCGCCTTGCCGCTGATCAACTCGCCGACTGTTACGTAGTAGGTTTTGCTCTGTTGAAAGCCTGACGCCGCCTCCCATAACGCCACACTCAGGATGATGGCGATGCCAACGCCGAATTTCCAGCGCCTTGAGTGGTTTTCCATAAAGTCCGCTTCAGGCAGGACAATCTTTAATATGGAATTGTGCACCCGGCATCGCCCCGGAGTCAATCCGATTTATCACGCGGGCACCGTCAACCATTCGTGTTGAAAAACGAGTGAGGGTCTCCGGTTAAGCATTTTCGGCTCCCAGCAAGTAGAGTCCCAAGGTCCGATCGGCGCGCTCGGGACTGAGGAAGCCCGGGGAGCGCCGCAGGTTGCGAAACCCTATGCTCCACGGCTGTTGTTGCAGCAGGAAGGACCGCAGACGCGGCAGAGTGCGCCGCATCTGCGCCACTCCACCCTCTTTCTTTCTCTACCGCAATTTTCAACACGAAATGTTACAGCCTACATTTCAGATGTGACACGGGCCGCGCTGCGGTGTTGGCGACTGCTCGTGCTAGGATATTAGGCTGGCTAGGGAAGAGAGCAACGGCCGCGTTCGCGGCGCTCTTTCAGAACTGGCCGTCTGGGCCGGTAGCTCAATGGTAGAGCACTGCCCTTTTAAGGCAGGGGTTCTGGGTTCGAATCCCAGCCGGCTCAAATCGCCACAGGTTATCAATCGCGTGTCAGGCGGCGGTTTTTCCAAAGCACAGCCTTGTAGGCTTATCGCCTCCCGCGCCTGTGCTAGACTCGCTGGCTTCAGCACAAAGGAGAATTCCATTGGGCGGCCGTGTCTTGAACGGTCAGGAAATCGCCGGCGCTATAAAAGCCGGGTTGTTGCGCGAAATCACAGAACTGAAATCCAGGGGAATTACTCCCGGGCTCGCAGCGGTCCTGGTGGGTGACAACCCTGCCTCGCAGATTTACGTTCGCAACAAAGTGAAAGCGTGCCGCGAGCTGGAGCTGCACAGCAAGCAGATCACTCTTCCCGCGGACACTTCCACCCGCCAATTGCTGACCGTTATTGCTGATTTAAACATGCGCGATGAGATAGACGGGATTCTCGTGCAGCTTCCGCTGCCGGCGCACATAGATTCAAAAGAGATACTTCTGGCCGTCGATCCGGCGAAGGATGTCGATGGGTTTCATCCGATTAATGCCGGCAACCTGGTGAGCGGAAGGCCGGGGTTCGTGCCGTGTACTCCCGCTGGGATCATAGAGATTTTAGAGCGAAGCCAGATTCCCATACCCGGCGCCCGAGCCGTAGTGATCGGCCGTAGCGACACCGTGGGAAAACCTGTCGCGATGATGCTGCTTCATCGCCATGCCACGGTTACTATTTGCCATTCGCAAACCCGAGACCTTTCCGGCGTCGCCCGCCAAGCGGATATCTTGATTGCGGCGATGGGAAAGCCAGCCTTTGTGACCGCCGATTTCATCAAGGCCGGCGCGACGGTTATCGATGTCGGAATTAATCGTCTGACGCGGCCTGAAGAGGTGCGCGCGATTTTTCACGATCCGGCGGGGCCTCTCAAGCAGCTTGAGGCAAAGGGAGCCGTCTTGGTGGGAGACGTGCAACCGGAGGACGAGCAGGAGAGAGCCGGAGCCTACACCCCCGTGCCCGGCGGAGTGGGACCGTTGACCATCGCGATGCTGATGGTTAATACCGTGCGCGCCGCCCGGCGCCGGATTCAGTCAGCGCTTCGCTGATCCAGCTCCTCATGGGAGGCAAAGGCATGGAGCTTCCGGTGCGATTCTGCTTCCTGGGTTTATTCAAAGATTTGGCAGGGCAGTTTGCATGACGTATTCCTTCTTCGGTCTCACAGGCGGCATCGCTTCCGGCAAGAGCACCGTCGCCGGTTACTTTGCGGATCTCGGCGCGCATGTGATCGATTCGGATGACGTAGCCCATGAATTGCTGCGCCTGCCCGGCCCTGTATTTGACGCGGTCGTTCAGGCTTTTGGCGGAGAAATCCTCGATGAAGCAGGCGCAATTGATCGCCGGAAGTTGGGGGCGATCGTATTTGCCGGCCGCGCCAAGCTTCGTCAGTTAAACGCGCTCATGCATCCGGCCATTATTGAGCGCATCAACCACGTCGCCGCTGATTTACACCGGCAAAAACCCGGCGCCCCCGTTATTGTTGACGCCGCCTTGATTTTTGAGGCCGGGATTGACGCGATGTTTCGCAAGGTCATCGTCGCATGGTGCAGGCCTGAGCAGCAATTGGAGCGGTTGATCTCGAAGGGCGGCCTATCGCGAGATCAGGCGGAAAGCCGGATTGCGGCCCAAATGTCCGCAGACGAAAAGCGGCGTCGCGGCGATTTTGTTGTTGATTGCTCTGGAACTTTGGACGAAACGCGCGCTCAGGTTGGCGTTATTTATGCGCAACTCAAGCGCCTGGCGCAGCAAGGAAACGCGCCGGAAACACCTTAGACCCGCCGAAACAAAGATGCAGGAGACGAAGACTTGACCATGAAGTCTTTCTCCCATCACACTGAATCAGTAATTTTGCGGGCCTGTAGCTCAGCTGGGAGAGCACCTGGTTTGCAACCAGGGGGTCGGGAGTTCGAGCCTCCCCAGGTCCACCAATCATTCAACAACTTAACGGCATCCCTGTTTTCGCCTTCCTCGATTTGATGTACTTTTGGGTGTACCTCTCTCTCAAAAACGGGCGCTTTTCCATAGGCAGAGGCTTCCGGCGTCCGGGTGGAGATCGCATCGAGGGCGGCGCGCTTGGCAGCCATCCGAATGTGCGAGTAGTGTTCGAGCATCTGGCGTGAAACGTGTCCGCAATGCTCATGATGGTCTGGTCTGAGGATTGCCCTTCCGCCAACTTGGTGATGGCGGGGTGCCTGAGGGCATGGAACCCGGCACGCTGCGCAAGAGGGGGGTCTTTTATGCGAATCATCCAGATCGGTGACCGCTATTGTCGCGTCCTGACCACGCGAGATGTAGCCAAGCGGCTCAGCACGAGCCCGAGCAGCGTCAGGCGCTACGTTTGGAACGGTCTCCTTTGCCCCGTTCGCTTTCCCGCCAAGAGACTCTGCTTCCTTAGAAGAAGAACTCCAGAGATTCCTCAAAGACATCTTCGGCATCTAGCCCTTTTTGTTTTCCTGCCTTTACGCCAAACGCTGCGAAACGCGCCAAACGCTCCGAAGTGGCTCCCTGTGCGCTTTATTGGTGCGTTTCCGCCGAAAAGTCAAACAGTGCGCGCGTCTCCCCCGGATTCGAGCGGACAAGACCGCGACCCCCTTAATTCGCGCAAATTGTGCTAGGATTGGCAACATGAGGTTTGAGATCGAAACAGAGCGTGAGGTTGATGGCCGTTGGATTGCCGAGATTCCGAGCCTGCCGGGTGTGATGGCCTATGGCGCCACCAAGCCGGAGGCTGTTGCTAAGGCTGAGGCCCTGGCGCTTCGCGTGTTAGCCGACCGCATCGAACGGGAAAAGAAGCCTGCCGAGGAGCCGACGGTTTCATTCACCTGCCCGTGAGCCAATGGCCCAGCGTCAAAGCCCGTAAAGTTTACCGCGCGCTTCTTCGAATTGGCTGGACTCCGAAAGCCCGCAAGGTTCTTCTCACATCCAATTGAGTCACCCTGAGAAAGGTGAATACACATGGGCATTCCGCGATTCCGACGAAATCGGCCCCAAGATGCTCGCGCGAATTGCGAAGCACACCGGACTGACGCCCGAAGACCTGTAGCCGTTACCGGTAGATAGTTCCGCGAATGCCGGGAGTGAGCTGCTTTTGGCCGATGCCCCTGAGCGAATCTGAGGCGAGCACGCAAGCACTGGCGCAAGAAAATTTGGTGTCCTTTTTGGTGTACCCCCCGATCAAAAACCGTGGCAATTGGTCGTAATCGAGGAAAGGCCTAAACCCTCACCGAGGCCGCATAAATAGCGGCTGATCTCACTCCGTCGCAATCCATCGCAAAACCCTTGTTTACAGTTTGCAACCAGGGGGTCGGGAGTTCGAGCCTCCCCAGGTCCACCAATCAATTCAATGGCTTATGTATCTGAGCAGTTGGCTTTCCTCTTCCGGCGTCAAAGCATGTCTTACGACTTTGCGTACAGGCAGCGATTTCACCTTCGGAAGGGAGAAGTGGTCCGCATCCTTCGGGAGGGGTCCGGGCCCTGCCTGTCAAGCCACATTGATCCGTCACCATCATCGGCATCAGCTCCAAGGATATAGCGCTGTACAGGTCAAGAGGCAGGACCGGCCCGGCGCGGAAGAGATGGAAACCATTTAAGGATTGCCCTGCCCGCCGCCGAACTGCCGGAAATTATTCCATTGCTGGCTGATCGGATGAAACTACCCGATGTCCGGGAGATTCAATGATGTGAGGGAGAGGGGTGCGGAAAGGGAGTTATTCGCGCTTGTGGCCGTTGCGTGCGAGTTTATCCACCGTCTCAATGAGGACGTTCAACTTGTAGTCCGTAGCGGCCTGAGCTTCTC